>PBSM01000188.1 GCA_002726245.1 Planctomycetaceae bacterium
AATTACCGTCGTAGCGAAACTCGCCAAGAGTTTCGACCGGCTCGCGTTCCGAAAGTCTTGGCGACTTTCGCTACGAGCAAATCGGACGTTATTTATCGAACGATTCTTACGCTTCGGGTTACGATGCGAATAGCCGAACTGCACCACTACCAAAGCTGTCCAAGCGTTGTTTTCGCACGCGATCCCGACTAGACTGAAACCACTCCAAGTGCCAGCGGCTATCGTGAGCCTCGCAGTCTTCTTGTTTCGCTTGGTGTTCATTTCTCCTCGGGAAAGCGGTGTGGTAGGCTCTGTTGCAAGTATCCCACGCTAAGCCCTGTTCAACCGTTTGCGCTCTCCTGTGCGCTTGGTGTTGTGTTTTTCACTCGTTGGACGCATCCGCTCAAACCGAGCAGCAACTGACACAAGCCCGTTTGAAGATGGTGCGGGAAGAAGTGGAAGAGGCTGGGATCAAAGACGAACGTGTTCTCGAAGCATTGTGCAAGACACGTCGCCACTTGTTCGTTCCGGGACAGCAGCGCCATCTTGCCTACCTCGATATGGCACTGCCGATCGGGGAAGGGCAAACCATCTCGCCCCCTTTCGTCGTGGCATACATGACCGAAGCTCTCGCGCCGCATCCCAGTCACAAGGTGCTGGAGGTTGGCACGGGCAGCGGCTATCAGGCGGCAGTCCTCAGTCCCCTCGTTGCCGAAGTGTACTCGATCGAAATCGTGGCATCCTTGGGGCGAGACGCGGCTCGCTTGCTGCGCCGACTCGATTATAAGAACGTTCACACGAAGATCGGCGACGGGTTCCAAGGTTGGGCCGAGCACGCGCCATTCGACAGCATTATCGTAACGTGTTCGCCTGAGCGCCCTCCGGCGGCGCTTGTCCAACAGTTGCGTGAAGGCGGGAGGATGGTGATTCCGGTTGGTCAACGCTACCAGCAGACACTCGTCCTCTTTACGAAAGTGAACGGCAAGCTCGAAGCGGAACCGTTGCAACCGACGTTCTTTGTACCAATGACGGGTCGAGCAGAACGATTGCGTGCGAAGAAGAACGACGATGGCATCCCGCGGCTGTTGAATGGCGGCTTCGAAGTGACTGACGGTGACGACGAATTACTGGCTTGGTACTACGTTCGCCAGGCCGAGATCACACGGACCTCGGAGGCTCCGAGCGGCGAAGCCTTCTTGTTGTTCCAGAATGAAACTCCCGGCCGCAGCGCTCAAGCGCTTCAGGCCGTTGGTGTCGATGGTCGCAAGATATCCGCACTTGAGCTGTCTATGTCGCTTCGCACGACCGACGTTCAGCGCGGCCGATCCATTCGAGAGCTGCCGCGGATCGACGTTAGTTTCTTTGACGAGAAGCAAGCGCCTTGCGGGTCGAAGTCCGCTGGGCCTTGGTTTGGCACGATCAGTTGGATCAATAAGCGAGCGACGATAGCTGTTCCTCCGAAAGCCAAGTTAGCCGTTCTCGCGGTCGGTATGTTCGGTGCGACCGGCGAAATGGGCGTCGATGCCATTCGACTGAAAGTTGCCCAAAAGCGTTAGTTACCTACTTCCAATCCCTTCGCCATTCCTTCGTTTCACCTCGTCGTGGCGCGATTGCTGGCCGCTTCCAGTTACCGCACATGAATAAGTTACGCCTTCTCGCTTTACTTGCGATTGGATTCGCCAGCGGGCCGGTCTCCTCGGCTCTGCCAGCAGACGGGCCGGCGGACAGTCCGTCGTCAACATCGGCCCACCGCCAAGTACTCGACTATAAATCGAAGCGTCTGCATGTACAGACGGACCTCGCGCCGGCCGAAGCAGAGGCGTTGTACGCCAGGCTGGAAGAGACGCTGAAGTTCGCAGCGAAATACTGGGGACGCGATCCTCGCGGTCAGATCGAGTGTTATGTCGTCGAAGACCTTGACAACTGGTCCGACGCCGAACTTCCGCACCGGCTCGCCCGGGTTATCGTCTCGGGAGTTGGCGGCGCGACAGTGCCAAGAGCTGTCGGCACCGGCAGCCGAACGCGAAACGTACCAACGGTCTTCGCATCAAGTCGTCCGGGCGTTGCCGAACATGAAATCGTTCACGCCTATTGCACGCAGACTTTCGGATCGACCGGGCCGGAGTGGTATCGAGAGGGGATGGCTGAAATGGTGGTCCGTGGGTGCACGCGCGAATCGGGAGTACAATGCTCGCGTGAGCAGTTCGCCTCGCTTCGCATCGGCAAGGGCACAACCGTGCAACAGATCCTGTCAGTAGGAACGACTGGCCGGCAGATCTCCGCTGCGCTAAAGTTGATGATGGACGATCCAGCTCATGATGGGCATCACGTTTCGTCAGCCGCTTGGACTCAGCGGGACTCAGATAATGTCGTGCAGGCACGAGACGAGTATTTGCGTAGCTGGGCCTTCTGCTACATGCTGCTGCACAACCCGAATTACGCAAAGCGTTTTCGCACTCTTGGAAAGCAGTTCGTCACGAAGCAACCTCGAGCGTTCGACGAAGTCTTTGCCGCGGTTCGAGACGAGATCAACTTCGAATACAGCTTCTTGCTCGAGCACGTCGCAGAAGGCTATCGAATCGATCTCTGCAGGTGGGACTGGCGAACACGGTTTCGCCCACTCGATCTCGGCCGCTCGCACAAGACACGCGTTGTCGCCGCACGCGGTTTTCAAGCTTCGGGGCTTTCCGTGGTGGCGGGCGCTCGATACACGTATCAAGCGGATGGTCGATGGTCGATGTCCGCCGATGCAAACGATACCGATGCCGATGGTTGTGTAGGGAACTCTGGCCGGCTCGTGGGCGTCGTGATGGATGCATTTGAACTCAGTGCCCCATTGCTGCTGGGGAGGCATGGCAGCTTCGAAGCACCGACGAGCGGCCGTCTCTACTTGCGTTGTAACGACCCCTGGAATGAAGTTGCCGACAACGCCGGCCAAATCGCGGTTACGTTCCGCTCACCTTAGTCGATAACGCCACTTTGAGGCCTGATAGCATCTGCAAAGTCCTGTAATCAAATCGTTTAACCCGTTGCCGTAGGCGAGGCAGCATGGCGGCGTTACCTCGCCTACGGCTACGGGTTAAGTTAAACGACTGATGAAAAGCGACTTATGCATGCTAGCCTCAATCAAAGTGGCGCTGTCCAATTAGCCCGGCCACGTCGCTACGAGCCGTTGATATCACGAAATCAGTTCGCGAATCGGCCGTCCCGGGCAAATCACGGCCGGACGGTTGAGATGATCGCGCAACTCAAGCTCTTCTGGTACACCAAGCTGTTTGTAAATCGTGGCGACAAGATCGACGGGATTGACCGGGTTCGTTTCCGGATACGCGGCTTGCCGATCCGACGAACCGTAAACCTGCCCACCTTGGATGCCACCACCCGCCAAGACCGATGTGAAGCAATTCGGCCAGTGGTCACGACCATCCGCGCCGGCTCCGGCGTCGCTGTTTCGTTGGCCGACCTTTGGTGTTCGGCCGAACTCTCCGGTCCACACGACCAACGTTTCATCCAACATTCCCCGATCAGCAAGATCGTCGAGCAAGGCCGAAAACGCTTGATCCGCGGGTGGCATTAGTCGCGTCTTGTGATCGATGAACTCCTTGCTGTGCGTGTCCCAATAAACACTGACGTTCTTGATTCCATCGTTCGGCCAAAAGACGGTCACCAACGGAACACCTTGCTCGACCAACCGACGAGCCTGCAGAACGGATTGCCCGTGCGGATTGCCCCCATAACGGTCGCGCACCGAATCGGGCTCCTTGGTTAAATCGAAGGCCGCTCCGCCGACGGCGGACACCAACAAGTCAAACGCACGGCTGTAATGCTCGCTCATCGCATTCAGCGCTGCCGACGAGTTCACTCTTTCCAACTTGTTCTCAAGCGATTGCAACAACGAACGCCGTTCGGTGAGCCGGTGATCGGTGATGCCCTCCTGCAACGCGAAGTCACCAACACGATAGTCTGGCTTCGAAGGGTCGGCGTCGATCGTCAGCGGATCCCAATTCGGTCCCAGCCAACCCGCGAACTGGCCGTGGCTTTGCTCGACAAATCGCGGCACAGTGTTTTCAAGTTTCGGACGCATCGACACAAACGGAGGCAACGGACCTCGCCCGCGCCCCAGCCGAGAGAGGACAGAACCGATGTGCGGCCAGTCCATGCGGAGGTCATCGACCGGTGGTGGTGATTGACCGGTTAGCAAGTAATGCGTGGCAGTCAGATGATTAACGTCTGTGTGCGTCATCGATCGGATGATCGCCAGCTTGTCCGTCCGAGTTGCAAGTTGCGGGAAGTGCTCACAAATCTGAATTCCCAGGATGTTGGTTGAGATCGGCTTGAACTCGCCGCGAACCTCCGCCGGAGCGTCAGGCTTCAAATCCCATGTGTCTTGATGTCCCGGTCCACCCCACATGAACAGCAAGATGCAAGATTTGGCTTTGGCAACGGGCGCATTCGCGGCTTCAGCAGCTAAACTCTGCGCAGCCATCAACTGCGGCATCGACATCCCGAACAGGCCAATCGAGCCAGCACGAATGACGTCGCGGCGGGAGAGCCTAGCGGGTTTGTTCCGTGAGTGCATGGCTGAAGCTTCGATACTGCGAGTCCATTGATGTCAGCACCCATTCTACTTCAGTTGCATTCGGTCGTGGGCAGATTGAAAGCCTTGTACGCTATTCAACTCACATCGCAACCGCGGCCGAGCTATGATGGCGACGTGGGCCAAATCGACCGCATCCGAGAGACTCGCTATGAATCGGTTCCTACTCCTTCTCGCCCTTCATTGTGCTTTGATCGCGGCGACGACTTCAGCCGACGTCGTGCAAGTCCGCATTCGCAAGAACGTCATGATGCCAGCTCGTGATGGAGTGCGTTTGGCGACTGATGTCTATCTCCCTGACGGTGAGTCAACTCCAGAAGGTCCTTTCCCCGCAATCTTGATTCGCACACCTTATGACAAGTCCGGCGTCGCGGGAACGGCTGAGTTCTTCACTAAACACGGATACGCCGTCGCGGTGCAAGACGTTCGCGGACGCTTCTCGTCGGAAGGCACGTTCTATATCTATACACAAGAAGGGTCGGATGGCTATGACGCTGCCGAGTGGGTGGCCTCGCGGCCGTGGTGCAACGGCGACGTCGGAACGTATGGCGGCTCGTACCTGGCCGCGACTCAGAATGCGCTCGCGGTGCTGCGGCCTCCGCATTTGAAGACCATGTTCGTGCTGGTCGGCACATCGAACTACATCGAAGACGGGGCCGGACGCGGCGGCGCGTTTGCCCTGTTGCACAACGCGACGTATGGATTTCGACTGGCCTACACCGGCAAAGAGGCCCGGACCTACGATGCGGAAGAGCCTGAAGACACTGCCGCCGGTCTGGCCGTAAAGCAGGCGTATGACAAGTTGGGTGATTGGCTCAAGGCGGCTCCGCTGAAAGACAACTCGCCGCTTGCATGGACGCCGTCTTATCGCAAGTGGTATGCGGATTGGCGAGCACATCCCACGTACGACGATTACTGGAAGCAAAACGGATACAACTTCGAGGAGTACCACTCGGAATACCCTGACATTCCGATCTGTTTCGTCGGCGGATGGTACGACATCTTCAAACGCGGAACGCTAAACAACTTCATCGGACTCTCGCGCCGCAAGTCGTACACGAAGCTGCTGATGGGGCCCTGGACTCACTCGACCGGTAAGACGTTTGCGGGCGACGTCAACTTTGGCCCGGAAGCTGAGATGAAAATGAACCACGAAGCAGTGCGCTGGTTCGATCATTTCTTGAAAGGCAAGGATCAGGGAATCGAGGAGGAGCCGCCGGTGAAGTACTTCGTGATGGGCGCGGGAGAGATGGCGAAGGACGCGGACGGGAGGCTGCAAAGTGGCGGCCGATGGAAAACGGCGGCGACGTGGCCGCCAAAAGGTCTGGCGGAGCAACGGTTCTACCTGTGCGACGATGGTAGCTTGCAATTGACTCCCGCATCGAACGCGGGCCAGAGCACTTTCGAATACGATCCGCAAGACCCCGTCCCCACGATCGGCGGCAACATCGACTCAGGTAAGCACCTGGTTCGACGTGGAGCGCAAAACCAGGTCTCAATCGAAGGCGACTTCGCTGCCCGCGATGAGTTGCCACTCTCGGCCCGCAGCGATGTTCTCACCTTTGAGACAGGAGAACTGGCGTACAATGTCGAAGTGACTGGGCCGATCCGCGCCGAGCTTTGGGTTTCGTCAATCGCGAAGGACACGGATTTTACCGCGAAGTTGATCGACGTCTATCCACCTTCGAAAGACTATCCGGAGGGTTACGCCATGAACCTGGAAGACGGAATCTTGCGGATGCGTTTCCGCAACTCGCGCGAGAAGGAGGACTACATGATTCCTGGCGAGGTCTACAAGGTAACGATCGATTTGTGGTCAACTGCCAACGTGTTCTACAAACGCCACAAGATCCGACTCGACATTTCTAGCAGCAACTTCCCCATGTACGACCTCAACCCAAACACCGGCGAACCGCTAGGACAGCACACGCGGTTGGAGTCAGCTTTGAACACGATCCACTTCGGTGGCGAGCAATCGTCGTGTCTTGTGTTGCCTGTCAAGCGTGAAACGACTTCGCAGTAGTTCTGCACGGTGGCCTTCTAAAGCCCCTTCCAAGCCATCGTACATCTTATGCTCCAGATCGATTTGCCGACTCGGTCATCCAACCGCGGAGCATGTCGCGCAGCAAGCCGAGTTCCCGTAGTAAGACCTTCGTGTCGGCGTGGGCATGCTCGAAACACCACGGCCCACGGAAACCGGCTTGCCAACCGGCGTCGAAGCATCTCTTCAAGTCGTACAGTTCGTGTTCGCCGTTAGCACCGAGCGCGCGGGCTTTGAAGTCGCAGGTGACGGCGATTGGAAACGTCTTGGCTAAGCCATCATAGCGGATCTTGTCGCTGTCCCAATTACCGGTATCGGGACAAGCCGCCACGTTGCCGCCGATCGCTTTGATTAGCTTGACGACCGAGTCGGAATCAGCCTGCATCCAGCCAAAGTTCTCGACCAGCATCTGTACATTCCGCTCCGCGGCGTAGTCGCAAAGCTCGCGGTAGCTGGCAACGTGAATCTCCATGTTGGGCAGTTCTTTGCGCGGCAGCGGTCGCGCCCATTCGAGTTTGAGATGGGCGGCAACGTCGATCGAACGCTTGTACTCGGTCAACGCCTTGTCACGCACCGAACGATCGGGGCTATTCATATCGAGATCGCGCTGGTTCATCTTGAGATTGGTGAGCACGCAACCCGCATCGTCGGCTGCCTGGCGAAGGTGGTCGAGATACGCTCGATCAACGGAAGCTAATGAAGAGGTATTCAGATCGATGATTCGCATGTCGAGTTCATCTCGTAGGAGCCGAGGCAACTCGAGCAACGTGAACTTCCCATTGTTTGAGCGCCCGGAAAGCTGTTGTCCAACGGAGGAGGTCGTGATGCCGAGTTGGCTCTCCAGCGGATTTGCGCTGTTACCTTTTTTGGGGTCGTCCGCGTGGATTGCGGTTTCTCGCAGACAACCGACCGCAATCGTACAGCCAGCCACTTTCAAAAAGTTCCGCCTCGTATCACTCATGTCGTCATTCCTCATCGTTGGCTCACTACCGCCGATCTACGTGTAATTCGAGCGCTGTCACCGTACGCGGCTCGGCCGACTTGTCGGAACGCTTCACTAGTTGCAGCGCTGCGCGGTTGATGCCGGTCAGGAGCTGCGTCGGCTTGATCGAAGCCGCAAGTCGGTTGCTGCCGTATCGCTGCAATCCTTTAACGGCCTTTCCGTTCAAGGTCACCAAGACCTCGTCGTCATCTTGCAAGTTTTCGACTTGTAGCTGGAGCGTTAACTTCGTGCTGCCGCCGAACTCCTCGAAGACGCGCATCGCGGTTTCAACTGGCTTGCCATCTGGCAGCGCCGCCGGCAAGACACAATGCAGCCAGTTGTACTGATACGCGCGTTGCGGGCGGCCACGGTCGGCGGGAAACATCAAACGCTCTTGTGCCGTGCGTAACGTATCGGGATCACCAATCTGTTTCATCAGTCGCGCCATGTACGTGCCGGTGTCCTCGCTGTTGTTCTTGGTATGAGGAAACCAGTTGAACAGGTAGATGCCGTCGGCACCTTGTGCGTGGTAGTTCAACGCAAGTCCACTCGCGAGTTCGGCGGAGATGGGACTGTATTTGCTCGGCCAGCCGTAGAGACAGGGATAAACATGGATGCCCTTCGGCCCGGCAAGCTTCTTGAACTCGCGAAGTTCGATATCCATGACACCACTGCCGAGCGTCACGATATCGACAAGGCCCTTATCGATCCACGTCGGTACGTCGTAGCCATCCAGTCGGCACGAACGCAGGCTTTCATTCACACGCACGGCAAGCCGTATCGGGCGGCCTCGCTCCTTGCCACGCTTGTTCAAGTGCTGCCGCACGCGTTGCAAAAGCTCGGTCAGGAAGTGAGCGTTCTTCGATTCAGTTCCTGGCAGAAAATAAGGCGAGCTTCGCAGGAAATCAATCTCCAGACCATCGAAGTCGTACTTCTGAAACAGTTCCTCGACAACTCGAAACTTCAACTCGCGCACCTCCGGCACGGCGAAGTTCAAGGCCGACTTAAAACTCGTGACGCCGCCGTAGTTCTGCTCGCCGATCATCCATTCCGGATGTTCGACCTTGAAGGTTGGCATCTCGTCAGGGATAAAGGAATCGTGGATGTCGTTGATGCGAAACGAATAGAAGACATCAAGCTTACGCTTCCTCGCCTCGCGAGCGACAACCTTCGGCGGGTCGTTCCCTTGATCGATCCACTTGTCGATATAAGTGCGAGGCTGGCCCGAGCGGACTCCGGTGCGTTCTAGCACCTGGCTGTCATAGTTCGCCGTGTTGCCGCCCGCGCCATCGCACCAGAAGAGCACATCGACGTGACTGTTCTCCAGCGGACCGAAGAGGTTTTCGATCCACTGATTCAAGTCGCCTTCGGCGTCCTTCGCCACTGCATGCCCGTCGCAATTGAAGATGACGCGGTACGGCTTTGCGGGCTTGTTTTCCTCGGCAGCCCCGGCTGCCACAAGGAACAAACATATACTGAGCGGCAACAAAACATGTTTCGTATTAGTCTTCATCGGCGATACTCGAACTACAGGGGCAGATTCATAATCAATGTGCCGTGGTGGCGGATTAGCTGGTAGTCCTTACCGTCGTCGGTGCCATCCTTCTTTTCTTCGACATTCGTGTGGAATGTGTAACGCCCTTTGGCTTTGGGCTCAATACGGACGTAGCCGGATTTGTCTGTCTTGAGATTCTGCTTGAAACCGCCTGGGCCACGGATCGCCATCGAACGCCCGAGCGCGGGCTTGCCTTGCCACAACACTTGCAACCGCACTTCGCCCTCTTCATCGTGAGGGACAATGTCGAGTTTCATCTGTTTGGCTCCCCCAGTTCGTGCAGGTCGTCGTGATCCTCGACGTCGAGATAGCGGGCATGGTAATGCAACAGCACGTCTGTTTCGCCGTATCGATAGACTCCCCATTTGCCATAGCTGTCGATGCTACGAGGACCGGCGGCGGTAAGCGATCCCGACAGCCAACGCTTGTTGCCCTTCTTCGTGTCTTCGACTTTGAGTTCCGTCGGCTTGCTTTGACCAAGCGTTCGAATCCAGGTCGTGCCGCGTTCGACAAACGGATCAAGATACTGGCCGTCGCCCGCGCCCGGTACACCCTCGAAGTAGATGTTGGTCGTACCATGTTCACCCGACTTGGCATCGATTGTCACCCACAAGTAGTGAGCGAAGCCTTGCGACGCAAACGTTGCCAACACCAAGCAAGCGACAGCCCCGATCAGAGAGCGTTTCATGGTATAGCCTCCGTTGAGCGAGTGGGAATACAGCGGATATTGTCCGCGATATGAAGCGAAAAACAACTGAGCGGGTCGGAGGGTAGTGATACCGTTTGAAAACGGTATCACTACCGGTCGGAGACCAGCGTGTCATCCGCACGCCACGAATAGTATAATGGCGGGTTGCCCCACACTTCCGCCCTGCCGAGAGACTTGATGGCTCGATGAATAACACGACTCCCATTGCCTTACTGCTGCTCGGATCGATCGTTGTAACACCAGCTTTCGCCAACGACCTGCCAATCGGACTTTCGAAGACAAAGCCCGAAGAAGGGCGATATGTCGAAACAGACAAAGGCTTTATGGTCCCTTACACGATGCCTATTCCGGGCACGGACGCTGAGTTCTCGATGGAGCCGATTCCAGGCGGAAGGTACAAGCTCGGCAGCCCGGCTTCGGAAGCGAACCGCAATGGCGACGAGGGGCCTCGGACCGAGGTCAAAACCGAGCCATTCTGGATGGGCAAATACGAAGTGACTTGGGCGGAGTACAAAGAGTTCATGGGCTTGTACGCCATCTTCAAGGACTTCGACGCAAAGAAGATTCGCCGGGTGAATGACGAGAACAAGGTCGATGCCATTACTGCACCGACGGAGCTTTACGATCCAAGCTTCACGTTCGAGTATGGCGAAGAGCCCGAGCAGCCAGCCGTAACGATAACCCCATACGCTGCCAAGCAGTACACGAAGTGGCTGTCCGCGATCACACGCAACCAGTATCGCTTACCTGGCGAAGCGGAATGGGAATATGCCTGCCGCGCTGGTACGACGACAGCGTACCACTTCGGCGATGATCCGAGCAAGCTTGGCGAGTATGCCTGGTTCTTCGACAACTCCGACGAGATGCTGCACGACGTTGGCGCGAAGAAGCCGAACCCTTGGGGCTTGCACGACATGCACGGAAGTGTGTGGGAGTTGTGTCTGGATGAATACTTCGAGGAAGGATATGCGCGGCTCAAAGGCAAGGATATCGACGGAAGAACAGCGATCGCGTGGCCGACGAAAGCGTTCCCGCGAGTCGTTCGCGGCGGTTCATGGGACGATGACCCACAGGATTGCCGCGCCGCGTCGAAACTGGCGACACACGACGTCGATTGGAAAGCCCAGGACCCGAACCTACCTCTCAGCCCCTGGTGGTACACCGACGACCCGTCGCGCGGCGTTGGCTTCCGGCTCGTCCGGCCGTTGCATGAGTTGCCGAGGAAAGAGATGGTGAAGTATTGGGAAGCTGACGTCGAGGATGTTCAGTACGACATCCAAGTCCGGCTCGAAGAAGGCCGCGGTGCGATCGGCATCGTCGATCAAGAGCTGCCGGCCGCGATTAAGAAGCTGCAAGGTGGCGGATAAAGCGCACAAGTGTGTTTCAGTACAACACACGCCAGCACGGTTACGCTGGAACGTAACCAAATACGGGTCAATCCACCTTCGCGACCGTGTCTGGCGTCAGGTCATAACTCAAGATTGGTTTTCCGCCTTGTAAGGCTGGAGCTTGCTTCAAGACGTTCTGCTGATCGTTCGAGAAGTGGATGTGGATCATTCGCCACTTCTGTTCGTATTGATCGATGACCACCAGGAAAAGGAACGGACGGAACCTGCCGTGGGCGATGAACGAAAAGACGTGAAGCCGCGTTGAGAGTGACTTGACTGAGGTCACTTCCAGCCGTTCGAACTTTTGTGGAGGCAGCTTTCGTAGTCCTCCCATGGCGCCTTCCAAACGCTTGAGTTCCTGAGAGTTCGGTGAACCAATACCAAGTTCTCCGACGCGAGCAATGACCGCATCGACGTCTCCGTGGCCAAGCGTCTCGATCATCTTGGCGACTTCATCGAGAAAGTTCTTCAAGCCCGGTTGCTTCAGCGGATCGAGTCGCTGCGCTTCGGCAGCTTTGGGCGCTTCCTGGCCATCGACTCGAGGCAATGCTGTGAAACTCGCGCTGCAAGCAAACACGCAGAGCAGAAAGTTCGTTCGCATCGAGACCGCCTCCGTTTCTTCGGTTAATGAACGCAGCAACGTTGGGCGACAGACGAGAGTCCGTGCGGTTTCAATCTGTCGAACGTTGCGGCCAATGGTCAATCCACACCATAGCGGGCCTTCGGCCGCCATGCCAGAAGGAAAGCACGGATGCGTCAACGTGTTCTGAATATCGTCCCATCTGAGTGGGGCAGGTTTCCAACCCGTCAAGAACGCGTTGCCAACGCCATGTCGGAAACCAGCCCCGCCGATCATGATTCGGTTGCGATTGGCTTGGCCAGCTCAAATCGAATAAACTACTCGGATTGACTAACTCTCACAAAGAACATCACTCGGCGAAGTCCCATGCTCACACTGTTCGGGAAACGAATCGATCTTTGCGACCGAACACCACGACGCGATTTTCTCGCGATCGGCTCTCTGGCAATGGGAGGATTGTCGCTGCCGCAGTTGCTGTCGGCCGAGCAAGCAGCAGGCATCCGCAACTCGCAGAAGTCGGTCATTTTAATCTACCTGACGGGCGGACCGCCGCATCAGGACATGGTCGATTTGAAGCCGGACGCACCGAGCGAAATCCGTGGCGACTTCTCACCCATCGAAACGAACGTCCCGGGAGTTCAAATCAGTGAGCTGATGCCTCGCTTGGCCAAGATCACAGACAAGCTGGCGATTGTTCGTTCATTAGTCGGATCGGATGGACGCCACTCGTCGTTCCAGTGCGTTACGGGCCGACGTTTCGCTTCGCAGCCACAAGGAGGTTCGCCCGAAATCGGAAGCGTTCTGTCGAAGTTGAAGCCACAGGTGGATTCGTCAATCCCGTCCGCGCTTGACTTGTCGATTCATATGGCTCATTTGCCGTACAACTTGCCAGGGCCGGGTTTCCTCGGAAAAGCCTATGCGCCATTCAAGCCCACCGGCCATGCCATGGAAGATACGGTCCTGCAAGGTATCGACGAGAAACGGCTTGGTGATCGCCAGACGTTGCTGGCGCGCTTCGATGAACTACGTCGCAAAACCGACGAAGGAATCGGAAACGATACGAATGAGTTAACAGCACGGGCACTGCAGTTGCTCACATCGAACAAGCTGGCCGACGCCTTGGATATCTCAAAGGAAGATCCGAAGATTCGCGAACGATACGGCAAAGACGATACGAAGGTGCTCTCTTACTCGCACTTGGGCTATCAATCGCTAACGTCGAAGTTTTTGCAGGCGAGGCGGCTGGTCGAAGCGGGCGCGCGCTGCGTGACCGTTGCTTATGCCGACTTCGATTGGCATGGCGGAAACTTCGCGAACGGCAGGAAGGTGATTCCGCTTCTTGATCAAGGTCTATCGGCTTTGATCAGCGACCTGCATGAACGAGGACTCGACAAGGACGTGAGCGTTGTTGTCTGGGGCGAATTCGGCCGCACGCCTAAGATCAACAAGAGTGCCGGTCGCGACCATTGGCCCAACGTGGCGTTCGCTCTCTTGGCCGGGGGCGGAATGCGAACCGGTCAAGTCATCGGCGCGACCAACCGCTATGCCGAAGAAGCCACTGAACGCCCCGTCCACTTCCAAGACGTCTTCGCCACGCTCTACGAGCAGCTTGGCATCCCCGCCTCGACCACCATCCCAGACCTCACCGGCCGCCCGCAGCATCTCGTCGATAACGGCCAGCCGATTGCGGAGTTGATCTGAGGAAGACGATTCATCCTACTTGCGATCCTCGTGGCGACCGCCGGACGTATGCCAGCGAGGATGAATCTCAGAACCGGCATCGCGTCTCCTAGCCAACCCTGCTAATCAAAGAATCGTCTCTCCACTCGGCGGTTTAGTTCCATCCGTTCCTCGCGCACGTTATTCTGCGTCCCCGGGCAAAAAGAACGGCACACTCCGCCGTAGAGCCTCGCCGGCGCGGCACTCTCGCGATAAGCTGCCTACAAATACGTGCGCGTTATTTTGCAGAAGCCTGCACATCGACCTACACGGCGCGCGTGAGAATTAATCGTTACGGGCGAAGTTCGCAGGCATGATTGACGGCGTGCTGGTGCGTCACGAAGCCTTCTTCGCGCATTTTCATGGTCACGCCCTTGTCACATCGGCCGCGTTGTCCGAGAGTGGCGTATGCACCTGGGGGAAGGTGACTGTCTTGGCGGGTCCGTGCGTGCTTCGTGGAGCCATACCAGTCGATGACTCAACCTGGGCGCGAAGTCGCGGCTGGGCCTTGTGGAAAGGATTGATTACACTTGCCGAAAATATCGACACCCAGCCGCTGGAAGCGGCAGCGGCCAGACAAACCGTTGATGAAGTGCTTGCCGACTACCAGCGTGCGGCATAACAAGCATGCACCGGGTTGCCGGCCGGGCCGAGTTCGAAATCAACGTCGCTGGCGGCAATTGCGATCGCGAGGGCTACATCGTTCTCGACGGTACGATGCGCATAGCATGGACGAACGTAAACAGTTCGCAAATCGCCACCGGTGGCACGAACAATTGGCATGGAGCGTTTCGCTTAGCCTTGGGCGACGAACCGAGGTTTGCAGGCGGCGAAAGTGGCGAGGCCATTCGGCCAAAGAAGGCCGCTGAAAGTTTATTGTGGCAGGCGGTCGGTTCGGATGAGAGTCGGAGCGGAAGGGCTACACTTTACGACGCGATGCTCCTGACCGCCGCATCAGGAAGACGACGGAGATTTACAAGCTCTCGCCGGGTGCGGACGCACGAAACGTCAGGTTCCCCACGCTCGGCAAGGAGACGTGAAGCCGTCCGCCCGACATGCGGACGATCATCGTTTCGCTGCTGCCGTCTGGCCACTCGATCAGCACCTGTGCGTCGTCGCCACGCACCTTGCTAACTTCCCACCTGCCGTCCAGCACTTCGCCTTGGCCACCGGCTTGCAGGAGCACTTGGAACTTACCATCTGTGTGAAAGGCGAATGCTCCACGGTCACGCTCGGTCTGACCACTAACGAGCTCCCAATTGCCGGCTAGATCATTTCGCGTTTGTTCTCGTTGTTTGGATGCAGTGTCAACCAGAAAGCCGATCACGCCGACACCGATGAGAATGAATATGCCGAACATCACCGAAATGAGAAGCACAGGGTTCGAGCGACGCCGGACGAGATCTGCTGCTTTCGGCGCTCGCCCGCTATCTCCGCCTGAGGTGTTAACACCAACGTTGAGAGAGACATTCGTTTGCACCGGCTGTGGAAGTTCCGGGGCTGGTTCTGGAGGTCCGGGCATCGACGCCACGGGAGCCTGTCCGACAGGAGCCAACGCCGGCATCTGTAACTGCGCCTGACACTGCGGACAGGCGACGATCTGCCCAGCGATTGCCGAAGTGTTCTGCAGATTCGTACCACAATGCGGGCACGCGACCAGTTCGGTTGACATCAGTTCTTTCCGAGACCACACCAGATGCATCGCTCACCCACCCGCCATCGTGGGCTCGCATTCGAGTAGCGTAAATGACTGCGACGCGACAGGCAACGCCTGTTTGTCGCTACCACTTCCTACCGCTTCGCTTACATCAGATCATCGAAGCTGCTGCCAAACAATTCCTCGAGTGCATCGGCAAAGTCGTCTTCCTTCACGTCGGCGACGTCTTCGCTAGCCCGAATGGCCTGCTCATCAGACGCGGCCTGCTCTTGATCGCCGAGGCTACCGAAGAATTCCTGGTGCTCGTCGGCAATCGGAGCACCGTCCGGGCTTACTTGTGTGATGGGGCTTTCCGGTTGACCGACGACGTTGTGCCCGAATACTGCTGACGTGGGAGGTGCCACATCCGCTGCAACCCGAACCAAGCCTGCGGGCGCCGATGATTCTCCCTCGGGAAGGCCACTGTTGTTGTTGAGGAAGTTGATCACCTGGACCACGTCGATGGGGCTAATCGTGCCGTCGCCGTTGGTGTCCGGGAAAGGCACGTTGGCCAGCGCCGTCGTTAGCGCATGGGAGCCGTTGGCGTTGATCTCGTTGGTCAACAGTAAGGCATCGATTGGCGAGACGAAACCATCGTTGTTTACGTCGAGCGGGTTGCGGGGGTTCTGGAACGGGTTCGTATCAAGCACGTTGATGACGACGGTCGTGTCGAGTGAACGCAGGCCCTCGCTGTCGATTGCGCGGTAGGTGAACGTATCCGTGCCGACGAATGATGCGTTGGGAGAATAGGTGAACGAGCCGTCGCTGCTGCTGAGTTGCAGATCGCCATTGAATGGATCGTTGACCAACTCGACCGTCAGCGGGAATAGCTGATCTGGATCGCTGTCGTTTCGTAAGACGCCGTCGGTTGCGTTGACGGCTAGCGTAGTATCTTGATTGACGCTGTAGACGTCGCCACCAGCGACGGGGGCGTCGTTGCCCGGGGCTACGGTGATCGAAACCGTTGCTGGGTTCGAGTTGGTTAACCCATCGTTGGCACGGTAGACGAACGTGTCGATGCCATTGAAGTCAGGATTTGGCGTATACGTAAACGTGCCGTTCGCATTCAGGTTCAGACTTCCGTTGCCCGGTCCGCTCACGCGAACCGCTCGCAGGCTGCCAATCATCGGGGCACCGACCTCTGGCTCTTCGGCATCGGTATCGTTAAGCAAGATGCTGTTGGAAGTTGCAACGGACAGTTGCGAGTCCTCATCGACGGTGAATCCTGTATCGTCCAGAGCGACTGGCGCGTCGTTACGGCCAGAGACGGAAATGCGGACGGTCGCTTCGTTGGATGTGGTTGTGCCATCACCAACCGTATAGCGGAAGCGGTCAAGATCCGACTGACCATCCGCCAATGACTGTAGAGCGGCTGACGAAGTCGGATCGTAGCTGAACGTTCCGTCAGAAGCTATCGTGACCGTCGCTCCCAAATCGGTCGTAATCTGTCCTGGATTGACGACCGTCAGAACATCTTTAGGGACATCGATATCAAAGTCATTGCCGAGCACACCCTCACCAGCGACCTGGAGAATCGCATCCTCGTTGCCAGCAAACGCGTCGCTGACCGCCGTCGGAGCGTCATTTTGCGGTGTGATGTCGATGGTGTAGGTGCCGGTTGACGAACGAGGATCGAGTGTGCCGTTTGTTTCACCGTTGTCAACGGCTGTGTAGACAAAGGTGTCCAAGCCGTTGAAGTTGGCCGGCGGCACGTATGCGACCGTCATGCCATTGATTGTGTTGACCAGCGTGACTGTTCCGCCACGTTCACTCGTACCGCTGACTGACGTTGCTGCCAGCGTTTGAACGCCGGCCTCATCGGGTGGCCCCGCCGAATCATCGAGGAACAGTTCGGAGGGGGTCAGGATCAACGTGTCGTCTTCAAACATCGTGGCGACCGCGCCGCGGAGGATGGGAGCATCGTTGACTTCCGACACAGTGACTGAAACAGTTCCGCTCGCGCCCTTTGGATCCGGATCGTTGCCCGTTCTGCCGTTATCGACGATCGTGTAGGTGAACGTATCCAAGCCGTTGAAGTCGGCTGGCGGCGTATAAGTCAGTGTGCTTCCAATCAACGTGACCGTGCCACCTTCGCTACTGTCCTGGCTGACATCTGTGATCATCAACGTTTGGGTCTCTTCTTGGTCAATCGTCGGATCGGCGGGCCCTCTCAAGTCGTTCCCCAAGAGTACGCTGGCTCCCAAGACCAAGGCGTTATCCTCCGGAATCGTGTGTTGGTCAGTGACGGCCACTGGCGCGTCGTTAACAGGAGTCACAGTAACCGTGACCGTTGCTGTCGCAGTTTTCGGCTCAAGTACTCCGTTTGTCAGGCCGTCGTCGCGAATCGTGTATGTAAAGGTGTCGTTGCCGTTAAAGTCTTGCTTTGGGTTGTAAGCAATCTCACCGGTCGCTGCATTCAGAGTAACGGTTCCGCCCTGAGCACTCGCCCCAACTGCCGTGATCGTCAGGTTTTGGCCGCTCTCGTTCGAGGGTCCTCGTGCGTCGTTGATTGCAAGCGAACTCCCCGTGATGACCAGCGGTTGATCTTCGGCGGTGGTCGCAGTGTCGGAAGTAGCGGTCGGCGTGTCGTTCACGGCTGTCACTATCATCGTGACGGTGCCCGTCGTCGTCTGCACATCTGATGAGCCACTCGTAAGGCCGTTGTCTCGAACCGTATAGGTAAACGTGTCGATGCCGTTATAGTCGAGCGGTGGCGTGTAGCTAATCACGCCAGACGTGAGCGCAACCACTCCGCCATTTGAGCTGGTGCCGCTAACCGAAGCTACCGTCAACGGCTGATTCGACTCGTTCGCTGGACCCGGCTCATCATTCAACGTCAATACCGAGGCGTTGAACACATGACGAGTGTCTTCCGCGGTTGTTCTCGTGTCGTCAGTGACGACCGGCGGATCATTGACTTCACGCACGGTCACGTTGACGGTCCCGATGAAACTCTTGCGGTCCAAGACTCCGTTCGATTGCCCGTCATCCACAACCGTGTAGGTGAAGGTGTCGGTCCCAGCGAAGTCTGCCGGCGGAAGATACGTAATGGCACCCGAAACCAGCGATACCGTGCCACCTTCATCCGACGTCGGACTCACGCCCGTCACGGTCAGGATCTCGAGTACTTCGTCAATCGCTGTCAAAGGCCCGGTCCCGTCGTTTACAAGTAGGTCGATTGCGTCGAAGACCAGCATCGTATCTTCGTCGGCGATCTTCGTGTCCTCACCCGGGACGGGCGGGTCGTTGACGGACGTGATTGTCACGGTGACCGTGCCGAGGGCACTTTGGTTGATGGGCAAGCCATCGTCGGTCACTTCGTAGACGAACGTATCGGTGCCAACGAAGTCGATCGGAGGAGTGTAGGTTATCTCGCCGTTGCTGATCGAGGCCGTGCCACCGTTCGTACTGTTGATCTCTATCGCCCCGCCCGGCAACGCTGCCGTCAGGTTCTGCGCACTCTCATTGGCTGGCCCACGAGAATCGTTGGCCCGCAGAATCGAAGCGTTGAAAGTGACAGGCACGTCTTCCTGCGTTGTCAGGACGTCCGGACCGGCCGTTGGTGGATCATTGACAGCGGCCACCACAATCGGAATAGTCGCGTCTGCCGACAGAGTTGCCGTAGCTCCGGGAGGATTGCCAGTGTTGCCCTGATCGTTGGCCGTAATGACCAGCATGTCGGTGCCGTTGAAGTCCTGGTCACCGCGGTAGGTCAGCCCAGTGGCTGCTGACAACATGCTTGCCAGCGATGCAGCGCTTCCGCTCAATGCGATGCGGTTCGTGCCGTTCGTATTGCCGACAATCGACAAGCCGCCGACCGAGTTGATCGTCAGAATACCGTCGCTGACTTCCAGCGTGACATCTAATTGGCCAGTTGCCGAATCGACATCAGTAATCGACAAGTTCTCCAGAGCCGATACGACGTCTTCGGTCGCGGGCAACGTCGTTGGGCCGGAGATGACCGGGGCGTCGTTGACGGCGGTCACCGTAACGGTAAAGGTGTCGGTGACCGACGTCCCAATTTGATCGGTTGCTTGAACGATAATCTCAGCAACACCACTCTGATTCTCTTGATAATCCAGCGTCAGGACAGACGACGGCAAGGTGCAAGTGGCTGCGCCGGTGGGGCAGCTTTCGACGAGCCCTGGATTCGTGTTGCCAACCACCGAGAGCGTCAGGCTATCACCATCCCAGGGGTTGATGTCTGGATCCGCGAAGACACTCGGGAAGAGCTCGATCTCAGTGCTCGCAGAGTCTTCATCAACGTCCACATCGGCGATGGGATTCGCCACAACCGGCAGATCATTGACAGCGTTGACCGACAAAGTAAACGTCTGCATTCCCGAGGTATTGATGTGTGGAGCTGAGCCATTTCCATCGTCGCTCAACCTGACGGAGATCACGGCCGCACCGTTGGTATCTGGCGCGGCACGGAAACTCAACTCGCCAACGTCTGAGATGCTTGGAGCGACGTCGAAAGTAAGCGTGCCGGCCAGAGTTTGTACCGTCAGGTCGAAGGCCAACTGCTGTGCGTCCTCGTCGCTTGGTCCTCGTGAGATGCTTGTCGCAAAATCGGTCACCGTTTGCACGGGGTTCGGCGACCCACCGACTGGTGGAACGTCGTTCTCATCGACAGTCAGATCGACTTGAGTAGTTGCCGCGTTCTGATCAACCAACTGGAACGTTGGCGGGTCGTTAATGGGATCAACCGTAATCGTAAACGATTGCGGCACGGACGCATTGACGTTCAGCGTCACACTGCTACCACTGTCCACGAGCGTCAGCATGACGACCGCGGACCCATTCGAGTTCGCCTGAGGCTGGTAGATCAGCGTTCCCGTGGATGCATCAACTTGTGGCGGAACGTTGAACGTCAGGTTGCCCGTGAAGTTGACGTTGAACTGCAAGACTTGGCCATCTTCGTCGGAAGGAGAAGGCGGCCCGGGCGAGATGTCGGTCACGAAGCCGGGCAGCGTCTGCAACAATGCGTCTTCGTTGATTGTTTGGCTGAGGCCCGCGATGTTGAACGTGGGAGCGTCGTTGACGGCGTCCACGGAAATCGTAAACGTCTGGAACTGCGATGTATTGATGTTGGGAAAGACGCCGCTCTCATTGTCCTGCAGTGCAACGCGGAAAACCGATAGGCCATTGCTGTGAGCCGCGGTTTCAAAGCTCAACTTGCCGGACGGGTCGATTACTGGCGGAGAAGAGAAGACGAGTTCGCTGTCACTATTCAACAGCAGCGGCGTAGTGAAAGTCTTCGTCTGCACACCTTCATCCGTGGCCGTGGGTGGGCCAGCGGCGACGCCGGTCGCCCAATCAGCCAGCTCCTGCGCGCCAGAGTCTTCGTCAATCGTGATATTCGGGCCCTTGACGAATTGGGGTGCATCATTGATTGCATTGACCGTGATATCGAACGTCTGGACGGCTGAGGCGACGCCACCGAGCAAGCAGTTGTCAGACGGCGTGCCAGGCGAACCGTTATCACATAGCCGAACACTGACCGTAGCCGTTCCATTCGTATCGCGAGCCGCTTCGTACGTTAAGGTGCCGGTGATCGAGTCGATCGCTAACGACTCGAACGTCAGCGTGTCGCTACCTTGCGTCAGAATGTTGACGATTTCGAAAGACACGATCTGAGACGTCTCGTCAACGGCTGCTGCGGGCCCACGCAGGATATCCGTTACGAAGCTAGATACAGTCTGAAAACCGGCATCTTCATTCGACGGCGGAGGATTGCTGGCAATGGTGAATGAAGGCGGATCGTTCACGGCAACTACAGTGAGACCGACCGTCCGAGACACGACGTTATTGCCACTGGCCAGCGAGCCGGGCGTGTTGCCAAGGTCATCGACAGTGATCACAAAGCCGGACAAACCGTTGAAATGCGCGGACGGCCGATAGGTCAAGCCATTGATCGCTTTATCGATACCAACCAAGGTTCCCTGAAGCTCGATGAAGGACGAGCCGTCCAGCGTGCCATTGAGGAACAGCACGTCCGATGCGTCAACGAGTTCCAGTATGCCATTGTCCACATCGAGCGTGGCTCGAAGATCTCCGCTGCCGGCGTCCGCATCCGAAACGGTCAAGCCCGTGAAAGTCTCAGAAGTGTCTTCGGCGAGCGTGCCGAAACCCGTCGTGGAGGGCAGCGTGATGATCGGCGCATCATTCGTCGCGGTCACGGATATCGTGATTGTCCCAAGCCGCTCCTGGTCTGGTGCCGGACTATTGCCATTGTCATTAACGCGAACGACGACTTCGGCGTTTCCGCTGAATTCGAATCCGCCGGTGTAGATAAGACCAGTCCCCGCCGCGAACGTGTTGTTAATGGCACCGATCGAACTCGTAATCGTGACGGTGCTGGTGCCGTTGTTCTGCACGTCGCTCAGAGAGACGCCGTTCCCTAGATCCGTCTTGACATCGAGCCGTCCACTCGGAGCACTAAGCGTGACAGTAATGAGGCCCACCTGCGGCCCATTGCCTTCGTCAATGTCGATGTCGCCAACGACGATTCCAGGAACGTTCTGCGGTGTCTCTTCGAAGCCGGACTGATTCGGTGGCAGCAGCAATGTCGGTTGATCGTTCACAGCTTGAACAACCAACGTGAAGGAAGTTTCAACGGTTCTTAGTGCATGATCCGTCGCGCGAAGCGTGATAACTGCCTCGCCGTGAGCGTTCGCGGTCTGTGTCAGATTCAGCATCGTGCCCGTCAGAGAACTCGTGCTGCCGCTGAGACTCGCCTGGACGATTGCGGGATTGTCATTGCTGACGATCTCAATGACCAACTTGTCATTGCGTGGAACGATATCAGCGTCGTCGAATGTATTGGTCAAATCGACCACCAACTGACTGGGATCGACGTCGATCTGATCTTCAAAGATCGGACCGTGAGACATCGGCGTGGCCGTCGGTGCGACGTTCGAAATAATGGTCACGACATGATCTTCGACCTCCCCATCTACGACAATACCGTCGGGCGCAAGACCGCCTACCGTACTAATACGGAATCGAGCGAATGTCGTACCGAGCTTGGCTCCGACCGGCGGTGCTTCAAGATTGCGCTGATTGAATCCCGTCACGACCGGTTCGCTGTCCAGCACTTTCTCGTTGTCTTCCCAGTCACCGTCTTGATCAAAGTCGATCCATGCATCGACAAAGCCGATGCCCGAGGATTGGATCGTCACGGGTGTGCGGAAAGCGAAGACCTCGCCACTTTCGATCACGGTGGGCGTGATCACTCCGTTGATGCTGATGCCGTTGCCGAGCAGTTCGTCGTTGTCATCAACAAGATCGTCCGTCAACCCCGACGCGGGTGTCGGTGCGTCCGTTTCTGTGTCGATCGCGGTATCACTCCCCACAGGTCCAAAGAACAGCGGGTTACGCCGCAGGACCGCGTGACGAGCACCGTCGTTTGCCAGCAGCGTCGGATAGCGTCCGGGAATCTCATCGAATGGAAGAGGGCCATCGAACGGGTCCGGAGCATCGCCAAAGTCGAGTCCTGTACCGACCGTCAGAATCGTAAACCGTGTCTCGCCGTCTGGTTGATTCGCCCGCAGAGCGTTGCCCGCTGTATCGCGAATCGCGGGGATCGCCGTTTGGTTGATTCCGGTTACGGTTGATGCGCCATCGAGGATGATCTTTCCATCGCCCGTCGCGCGGGCCACAACGTCAACCAGTTGGCTGCGGTTGATCTCCTTAACGATTCGCCCAGCAATGCGCGTCTTTGTGAATTCAGGAGTGTTCTTCACGGGAATTGGAATTGCTCCACCCGACACTCCCGCACTGCCAATGTTCCCGATGAAGTTGATCGTCAGGTCGAAGTCTACTGCCCCGGTGGGTTCGCCGAGTAACACATCGCCGTTGGGAAGCTTCTGAGGATTCAAGCCGAGATTTGCCGCCTGCAGTGCCGCAAGGACGTTGTTCGCAACATCGTCTTTCGAGAAGGTGGTATCAACGATGATGCCAACCGTATTCGCCGTCCGTAGTCCATCGTTATCGAATTCAAACGTGACACTCTGCGTGCCGCTACGAACAGTGAACTGATCACCGTCAAAGACACCATTCAATCCGCCGCCGCTCGCTGGCAGAAGCAACTGAAGCGGGCCCGTGACACCTGGCATTCCGATTTGGATGAGGTTCGTGCCTGCCGTGTCCAAGATGTGGCCGACCTCGCCTCCAATGTGGATGATTCCGTTGCCGAGATGCTCGATGTCCGGCAAGTTAAATCCCGCAGCCTGAAGTGCAACGACGATCCTGTCAGCGAGGTCTTCGTGCGTGTCTTGGAGGACATACGGCAGTTGCGTGTTGTTCGGATCGAAGATGCCGTCTCGATCGAACTCGAACATCACGGATTGGACCGTTGTCCCATCATCAAATGAGAAACTGAAAAGGTCACCGTCGCCGACGACTTCCGCTGTCCCAGAGAGCGCGATCCGTGTCCCGGTGAGGTCGATGGAATGTGTTCCCGGTATACCGAGGTGAACCCGGCCGTTACCGAGATTCTCGGGCTCCAGGCCGATACCGGCACCGCCAAGAATGTTGACGATCGAGTCCGCAACGTCATCTAACGAGTCGTTGAGTGTAAACGGAATGAGCACATTGTTCGGATCGAAGATGCTGTTCCGATTAAACTCAAACACCGTCGGCGTGGGAGCGCCACCTGTGATGGTGAACGTATCACCGTCCCGAATACCACCTTGAACGCCGACAATCGGAAGTTCGAATGTCAAGAGTTCGGGCACTTCCAACGTGTAGCCACGCTCAAACTCGAAGACAGCCGTTCCGTTCGAGTTGTCGGAGACCGTAAACTGGTCGCCGTCTGCGATCTCAAGGACGCTCGGCGGGTTGAGCAGAAGCCGATCCTTGTTGTTGAGCAGAATGGTATAGGCACTCGCGGGACGCCAAACGCCGGAGGCTGGCGTCAACAGGATGGTCGCGCTCGTATGGGCGTAGCCCAAAGTGAAGTCAACACCGGCAAACAGTTCGCGACCGTTCTCGAACAGCCGCACGGTGTTCTCGTTGATCGTAGCTGCATCGATTCCAGTGCCCTCAAACGGGAGTCTGCCTCCGCGACCATCCTTGAGAAGAATGGAGAACTCACGAGGGTTACCTTCCTTGACATGCACGACCGTCTCGTTCGGATCCAAGTCCCGAGCCAGATCCTCTTCAATGGGCGGCGTGAGTTCGCCAATGCGGTCCACCGGATTGGTTAGGACTGCGAATGGACCGAGCACATCAGCGCGGTCCACCGCTCCGCGATCCTTGAAGACGTCGGAGCCAAAGCCGAATGACGAGTTTTGCGAAGGATCATCGACTCGCAATTGGCCGAACACGTCTCGTTCCGGCGCGAGGATTGGCGAAGGCGGAATGCCCAGAGGAGCCTTGACATTGACGTACGACCCACGGTCAGCTAGCGAGTTGCGCGAACTGTCAATCGCCAACGATCCGGCAACGAGGTAGAAATTACCAGTGTCGGCATCGACGAACAGAGGGTCGGTATCGGCGATCTCAATGGCATCGGCGCCTTGAGCGGACGTCATGTGGAACAAGTTCGCGCCAAGGATTACCTCGGCGGTTCCGTTATCGCTCGCAACCACCACGCCGTCGGTCACATCCGAGAAGATATTATTGAGAATCGTCGCGCTGACTTCGGAGCTAAGTTCCACGCCATTGGAGTCATTACCGCCGAAAAACGTGTTGTTCACGATTCGCAGGAATGGAACCGTGCGGCCATTGCCCGACGCGCTCACAGCGGCCATGCCTGCTTCAGCAACGATGTTGTTGACGAGTGTGATCCCGGGAACTAAGTTCGCCGTGTTCGGCTCTGGACCACGCAGGGCAGAGTTCGGTGATACCCCAGGCGAAACCAGAATTCCCACCCCGCTGACCCCCGTGATCCTGTTAGAACCGATCACGATGTGGCCTTGCTCACGCTCTAGATTGACGTCGCCCAATCGTTCGTAGTCGTTGGCATTGTCCACCGACTCGACGTTGACAACGGCCGTTCCGGTGAGGTGTTCCGACGCGGTCGCCATGATCGCCACGTCCGTGAATGGACCGTCGGTAAGCAGCTCATCGACAGCGTCGATCGAGAAGTCAACCCAATCGAGACCCGCGGGAATCGTTACCGTCGGGGCCGTTCGCGCTTCAGTCGGATCGCTGCTCATCAGCGAAACAACAAGCGGCTGATCATTCGGTGTGTTTCTCGTCACACGAGCCGAACTAGCACCCGCTCCCGCATCTTCCGCAAAGCTGACGGGGCCGAGAATGCTGACCGTGAGTTCGGCAATGTCCAGATCGACGATATCTAGCTGGTCCGTAATGATGTCGTAGCCGTTAAGTTCTGGCGTGGACCGATCAACATCGACGATCACAGTCCGCGTGCCGTCAGCAAGACCATCGACAACGCCCAAGATAGGAATCGTCATCATCGCGGTCGCTTCACCCGCATTGAAGGACAACACGGCCGGCATGCCGCCGTTGAGTTCCACTTCCGGCGAGCCAACAACCGTGACTGTCAGCGGCAATGTGACGTCGCCGGTTCGCGTGACGCGAACTTCCGCTGCGTTACCCTCATCAATGGCATCGACGTCAGAGCTGCTGCCATCGACGACTTCGATGAGCAACCCGCGTGGTGGCGGTGGATTATCGGCAACGGTGAGGGTGCTCGATATACCTCCCAGCCGCGGGTCGGACGCCGTTAGCGCAAAGTCGATGGCCTGATTTCCGTCGAGCAACAGGTCGTCCAAAGAGTCGATATCGAACTCGACGGTACTCGAACCGGCCGGCAAGATCACCTGGAGCACGTTGCTCAAATCGCCCCCGTAGATATTCACTTCGTCGCCAGTCGCGTCCGCTCCGCCGGCGTCCGTCGCCTGGACTGTGAAAGTGATTGGCGCACTATTCGCGTCTCTCCAGACCGACCGTGTGTCACGGCCTTCCAGATTGTTGACCGTAATAACACCACGCGCGGCTCGCATCCCATCGCGCTCGTTGATCGAAGTCGTTGGATTTCCGTTCCGGTCGAGGAACGTCAACTCCACCAAAGAAAGCGGCAAGTCCGCATCGTGCACGTAGATCGACGCAATGGCTCGGTTGTGCAGCACAGCCGACGTAGGCAAAACCGAAGCGGAAACAACAGCTCGCTGGCGCGAACCGTCACCATCCAAGTCGTAGTCCGCGTCAATGATGCCGTCGGGAAGGCCCTCGATGAAGAAGCTTATTTCGGTACATTCCGGAACCGTCGTCGTGGCGTCGCAAGCCGGAATGATCAGGGCCAGCGATGGCACGAGAGCGCCAGTGATCGGACTCACGATCGCGACTTCGTCGCTGGCCGGGCTTCCCGCACGCTCGGGATCGAAAACTGCCAGGAAGACCTGTAGTGGCGAACCGGTCTGCGAGTTGTTCTGACGGGTTACGGTAACGCTCGCCCGCTCGCCAGCTTCGGAGATCACCGGACGGTCGATCGTAACGGTCAAAGACGGATCCTCGTCGTCCGCTACAAACAGGCTCGTCGTTGCGCCTCCGGTGACGGTGAACGTTACCTCGCGTTCATGATCGGTCACTGCGTTGGGGATGGTATCAAGCGTGATCGGGCGAGCCGTCTGATTCGCGGCAAAGATGGCGTCTGCCGTGTCGGGCGCGAACGTATCACCAGCAGGGATGCGAACACTCCCACTCGGCGACGCATCAACCGTGACCGTAAAGTCATCACCCGTGAACGGTCTACGCACTACGACATTCGCCGTATTCGCAACACTACCGCTGTCTTCTAGGATTACGCCTTGGGCAACAACACCGACGCTGTCCTCAAACACACCGACAATGTAGTTGTCTTCGTTGTCGTCGATCTCGAGCGTGGCCGTTGCAAAAATCGTGGGACTCAGGCGAGCGGTAATCACCGTCGGAGTCGGGCTTGGATCGTTCGGCGCGGCGAGCGTATCGTTAATTGTCAGGACAGGTACATCGACAAAAGCTCGCCCTGCCGGAATCGTGACCGTGCTGAAAGGGAGCGTGATATCCGGGCCGGTCGCATCAAACGTGACCGTGGCATCGTTGTCTAAATCGCCACTTCGTACAATACGGATGTACGTCGCGGGCAGGGGCTGTGCAAAGCTGTTACTGTACGCTTCGCTCAACTGCGAAGTACCTACCTCAATCGAGAGCGTTGGATCGTTCGCGTCAATCACGTCGAGCAGTTCGCTATCGATTCGCTGCAACGAGTTGATCGTCGCTTTTGCCACGATCTCGATCGTCTGATCGCCGTCGGAAATGGAGTCAAGGCGCGCGGTAATGTCGAACGTCGCAAAAGCCGCTCCATCAGGAATCTCGACCGTCACGGGATTCCCAACGGCGACGCCAGTTAGATCGACTTCGTCCGAAAAGGCGAAAGGAGACTGAAGGTCGCGTGCCTCAATGGTGACCGTCAGAATTCCAGCCGTCGAACCGCTGCGCGTCACCCTCCCTGTGGTCATTGTCACCGTTCCAGGTGGCTCATCGATTTGAGTCGCCGTCAATTCGAGAAGAAGATCGCCTTCATCCAATACCGTCAGCGTCTGCGTATCACTTCCTAAACCATCCGAGAAGGCGGTGACGCTGACAACCTGATCGCCATCGAAGAAGTCGTCATCGATGGCGGTGATCGCGAAAGTCACGTCATTGGCATTCGCCGGAATTGTGACGGAAATCGGAATCGAGATCTCGCGGGCAGCCCGCGGATCAATCGTTCCGGTGCCGGGGTTGGGGTCCACGTTCGTTAAGTGTGCAACTAAATTGACGTCCAACGGCCCGGTATTGGTTGTGTTGCGGGTAACCGTCCCGACAGCACTGCCGCCGAGTTCGGAGATGGAAGCGAGATCGATACCGAGGGTTAACTGAGCCGACTCGACATCTAAAACGTCCAGGTTGCCGGGGGTAACTGGGATTGAAGGTCCGGTCGGCGCCGCGACTACGATCTTAACCGGCTGGGTCAGGTCAGCGATCAAGTCCGCGTTACCGGTAATCGTGACTTGAGCCGTCGCAACACCCGAGACGAAATCGACGGTGGCCGAAGACAACGTCACTTCGTCCGTTATCAATCCGGTTGCCGGGTCAATAGCCATCACCGTAACACCCAACAGATCGCTCGACAGGTCGCCCGTCCGTGTAATCGTGGCGATGGTCGAGTTGTTGGCACCAGTTTCGGCAATCGTCGCGTCGGCTACATCAACAAACAAGTGTTCTCGCTCGTTGCCCGTCGTCACATCGATCAGCGTCGCATGCAGTAGATCAATGGTAGGGCTGTTCGCGGCCAGAGGTTTTGTCATCGGAATGACAACGAAGTCGGCAATCCCATTGATCGCATCGACGACCAGATGCGCCACTTCGCCGGCCGTCTCAGTTCCGGCGATTTCAAGGCGGACATGGTTTGAATCCCAGACACCATTCGAATCGAATTCGAAGACCGGCGGAGGATCCAAGATTCCGTCGCTGATCGAGAACAACTGTCCGTCCAGGACAGACGCACCTTCGGGCACGCTCAAGGAACGGCCCGACGTCAGGCGATCATTCGTATCAAACTGGCGGAAGATCAGCGTCTCGGTGCTCGCTTCCGACACTGGGTTGCCAAGCTCGCCGAGCCGAGACTCGATGATCTCCGTGCTGCGGCGGATTTCCAACTGATAATCACCCGTGAGAAGTTCTTGCGGTGCGTCCGGATTGCGCGGCGGGGCGGTGAACGCTGTGGAGCCTTGCGGTGCGCCAGTGACTAGTTCACCACGCTCGGTAAACCCGACAATGATGTCATCGACATAGAAGCCTTCGAAGCGATTGTTCAAGGCTCGATCGAGATCGTTCAAACCCTGGCCGGAAGCTTCTACAATCGCGGGAAGCGTAGGATCGTTCAGATTGCCCGCCGTGCTAAAGTCGAATCGCAGTTGTAGGTCCGACTCGCCGGCGAAGTCCGCGAGATCGATGCGAGCCTGCCGCCAGCCTCCGCCGTTGTACAGTTGTTGCACGCCTTGATTCGGGCTGACTGCCCAAGCATCTCGAGAGGCGCTGGCGAAGCTAGGCAGTTCGGCGTCGCCGGTATCATCCGTCGATGTGAGCGAGTTGTTCGTGGCGACCAACTCCCACGAGGCTCCTTCGTCTCGAGAGACAAAGACGCGAGCGCTGTCCAAGAAGCCGCCGTTGTTACTTCCCGTAGCGTTTTCCGTTTGCAGGAAGTAGTTGAAATACAAAGTTGGCTTGTCAGTCCCGCTATATCCTTGCAAGCTGAACTCGTCTGTCACCAAACTCCCTTGGGATCCACCGGGCAGGTTATACGTATTCCGAATCGTCGAGTTGCTGGACAGATCGAACTGGGCGTTCGCATCGATGATTCCGAACTGATTGCTTCCGTGATAGCGATAGTTGGTGAACTGCGTGTTGCTAACGAACTGGTCCAGCCCGAAATAGAAGCTCGCTCCACCTTGCGAGTCTTGTTGAATTCGGTTCTCGGGGTCGCCCGGTAATCCAATATTGTTGCGTTGGAAGGACGTCAGCTTGCTATCGTCAAAGGCCGATGTAACACCGTGCCCGGGCTGGTCCGTCTGGCCGCGACGTGCTGTCGGATGCCAGAGATTGAAGTCCAGAGGCGAGAAGGCTAGACCCTGAGCATTGGCGATCGAAATCGGGACGCCGAATGCGTCCGATGCGTCCGTCGCGCCATCCCCATTGGCGTCGCCGCTTGGCGTGAAGACGTTCGCAGGCTTACCGAACTGATCCATCGCATACATCCAGCCATTGGTCGTCACGGCAAAGAGCGTGTCGGCATAGGCTCCGCCTTCAACATTCTGTGGGCCGAGCGTCAAACCAGAGAAGGGCACGCCGCGACCGACCACGTTCGCGCTGAAATCAACGACCGAGGTCGCGGCCGCATTGATGGGGTTGATTTCCGCGAACTCACCAGCATTGGTAACAGCAAACAGACGTGAGCCAACAGCCTGGAGCCCCGTGATGAGGCCGTTCAATCCGCTAACTAGGCCGATGTTCGTCGGAGTTACGCCGAGTAGTCCGGGCGAGTTGAACAACCGCGAGTTACTCCCCTCGTGTACGGCCAGGAAGTACCGATACGAGACGGTCGGCGCTTGCGTTGTCGTTCCCCCGTTCCGCGACGAGACGAAGGAGGTCAACGCGGCAGCGTTTGGAGTGCTAGGTAGGTTGACATAGTCTAAGGAGTCTAGCAGAGCCCCCGGTATTGTCCCGACGTCAAACTCATCGAAAACACCTGCCACCGTAGGGTTCGTCGGAATGTCGCGATACCCGACCAACCGCCCGTCGGAGCGCATATCAAGATCGACGAACCCGGTAGCCTGGAACAAGGGGCCGCTCGCGGCAAGATTCGACAATACGACTTCACCCGTTCGCGGATTGATCGTCGAGACTAGGGTGGGATCCGTGACGAACAGTTGCACGTCTTCTAATGAGAAGGGACGCACACTCGTACTGAGCGACTCGATGCTGTGGATGTCGAGGATCGGTTCCTCATGTTGAGGCAACACTTCGACGGCCCGCCCGTCGGCATCGATGTTCGAGACGAAGCCCGTGAAGCCGATGTGATCTTCCACGATCCTCTGGACCGAGCTAATCGGCTCTAACCGAACGCTCGTGTTTGGTGCCCCGGACAGGGTGGAAGTGATGGCCGTGGGGATCTGGCCATTCGAGGCGACAGCCACGAAGTACGTGTGGCTCGAGCCAGCCGCCCGGTTGCCGGCCGGCAGTTGCACGGTGCCGATGAAGGGATCCAGAACGCCAACCGTCCCTCGCGAGAGGTCGTCCAGATCACTGCTCTCGTTAGGTTTTGGCCGGTCGTCGGAGATGTCGGAATCTCGGCCCATAAGAATCAGACGGCCGTTCTCGTCGTAGACGGCCAACACGGTGTCGGCGCGAGTCAACCCGTCGGCATAGTCGATGTCAAAAGCGGTGGCGAAGGACTTATCAGCTCCGAGCGAAGCATCGACCAGGTTATAGTCGAGCGTGAAGCTGTACCAATCGACCTCGTTGCTGGCGGCCAAGTCGCCTCCAACGCTAATCGTATTCTTATCCGTGATCAGCAGGTTCCCCAAGCTCTGAGCACTGCCAAGAGAGTTGTGCGTGGCCGTTGTTTCACCCTCGTCGCCGGCGAGCGATGAGTGTTCGGGGAGTCCTTGAATGTGGATACCGTTGGTAGCAAAACGGATATCCGCGTGGCGAACCGTCGAGCCCGGCTCTTCATCTTTCTGACGCAAACGGACTTGTAGTTGGTAGTCGCCACGTGTCAAACCACCGCTTGTGTCGTTTTCATTACCAGGAGCTGGTTGGCTGCGAACTCGAACGAAGTAGGTGTTCAAGCCGGGCAGTCCGGGCAGAACAACTCGCATACCAGCGTCGCGAAGGTTGGACGAAAACCAGTCGGGACCATCGTGTTCGTCTTTAAGCAGGTGCAGTGCGGTAACGCTGGGCTGCACGCCGCCACTCAGAGTGTCGTTGTCGAGCGACCTCGCCAAAAACTGACCTTGGGAATCGATCAATTCGACGACGGTGTCTAGCGTGCTGGCGGTCCGGTCGATGTCAAACCAGACTTCGGTTCCCGATTCGGCGGAGAAGCTGTACACATCCACATCGCCTGGATCATCAAAGCTGACCGCACCGCGAACCTCAAACCCTAGCCGACGATTTTCGTCGCCACTCTGTTCGTTGGGTGCAAGATCGCCCAGGAACTGCGCCTGTCCAGGGATCGCGTTCGTATCTAGCCCATCCGAGAAGGCTGGCTCAATCTCGTTAAATACGGCAACGTTTCGATCATTACTGAATTGATCCAGCGTAACGCCGGTGAAGCCGCCGGAGACCGCGCCTCCGCAAGCTCCCCCCAACGTCTCCAACTGCGCAAGACCTTCCGATGTAAATCCGGCACCGACGGTGCAATCCGACAGAGCCGTCAACACAACAGGGAAGCCAGGTTGTCCCAGGACTTGAACCGCTCCTCCGATGCGATCGGAGATATCTGAGGGCAACCCTGTTGCTGTAAACCCAGCCCCGCTCGCCCCGCTCTGGAACTTGATCACCAGACTTTCTGTCGGCTTGCTTTGCAAGGTCAAGCCGCCGAGCCCATGCAGATTTGGCACCTGGATGTTACTTGTCACCACATGAACAATGTCGGTGTCGTCCCAGACACCTTCTGTCGTGAGTTCTTCACCACGCACAAAAATACCGTTCACGCCGTTGCTGACAAGCCGATTCTCAAGAACGAGCGGACCGTGATTGCTCTCCGTCTCACGCAATTGGTCCAAGAAGCCTGTCGTACGACCTGGGTCGCTAATTCGCTCCGAATTCAAGGCATTGGTGTTGATACTGATCGCGGCAACCGTACCACCTGGGTCGTTGTTGCGTCGAATAACGTTGTTGATGATGGTGGGCTGCGACCCGCGAACGAAGATCGTGGCTGCGGCGTTGGCCGTCAAGGTTCCTCGGTCGAGGACAGTACCGCCACCTCCGGTGCTACCGCTGGTCGCCGTAATACCGCCGGCGTTCTCTTCGATCAAGCTGTTCGCGATTCTGACGTCCGCTTGATGGATCTCGATCGCATTGAAATTCGCGAACGTACCTTCGATGGCGGTCTGGCCACCGGCGAACGCTTGGTGGATGTGATCCAAGCTGCCTTCCGACGTCGGGGTGAAGACTAGGCCTGCCCAATCGCCACCGGCGGGCACGGTCGCGTTGCCATCGCTTTGCGTATCGAACGTGCCACCAACTCCGAACCTGTCGTCGGCTACCGATGTGAAAAGAATCGGAAGGTCGCCCGTTCCTTCCGCGATCAATTGAGCGCCAACTTCCGCGTGAATTCTCGCAGAGCTGAGCTTCACGATCACACCAGGATCGATCTGCAGGCGAGCGTCGAGGCGATGGTCGCTCACTCCGGCGTCAGCCAAGTCGGTCACGGTCGGTGTAGCACCAACGACGGCATCCGTGTCGATGGAAACGCCTGGAATATCATGCGCCGTAAACTGGCCCGCAAACTGAAGCCTAACCGGAGCTTGCGACAGCGGGCCACCGGTCAGTTCAAAGTCGTTGGGAGAGATGCCGGCGAGCAATTCCAGGTGTTCGCGGACAGACATCACGGCATCCGCGACGACTTGGATATCGACGGGCTCAATGTCGGACACGGCAGGTCCGACGTCCAAAGTGTTTGCTGAAACGCTGAGCGCTGGAACATCCATACCCGCAAACGCTCCGGTGAACTCGACCTCGATCGGCGCCACATTCAACGGGCCGCCTGTTACGAGGATGTCGCCATTGTTAATCGTGCTCAGCGATTCAAGTGCCGCTTGGACATCGACGGTATCGGCATTAAAGTTGATCGGCACCTGCAGCGCAACCGAAGCTTCGTCAAACGAGAGATTGAAGGTGCCGACCGTCGCACCAGTCGCGTCAATCGACTGGGTGCGATTGATCGTGTTGTTCACGACCGACAGCAGCGGAACGTCGGTCCCCGTATGCTGGCCAACGAACTCAACCTCTACAGGACTGAATCCCAACGGGCCGCCGGTAACGACGACATCTCCACGCTCGATCGTGTCGAGCGACTCCAGCGAGTCTCGTACTTGAATCGCGGTGGCGTTGTACGGAATCACTTCCTGTCGAAGGAGGGACGAGCCATTAAACCCTAGATTGAATGCGCCGCCTGTCGCTCCAGCCACGGCAATCGACTGAATCTCATTCGTTGACGTGTTGAGCGGCGCATCGAAGCGAATGTCGCCAGTGACCCGGACAGCGTCGCCGTCGTCCAACTGCAGCCGGAAGGTTCCATCGGTCGGCGTTCCGACGTAGTCGAGTTCTTGCGTATCGTACGTCAATAAAGGCCCGCCGGGTGTACCCGCGATTAGCAGGTTCTCGGACAAGACATGCACAATGTCTTTGTCGTCCCACCGGGCGAAACTCGTCAACTTGTCAACCGCGCTGCCGAACTCGGTCTGAATACGAACGAAGACGCCGTTGACACTGTTGCCGATGACTCGGTTACCGTGAATGCTGGGTCCGACGCGACCGCGTGCGTCCGAGAAACTGTTCGGATCAGCCGACAACGCCGCGTCGGAGCTATTGGTGATCGTGTTGAAAGTGATTGCTGGCCGGGATTCGATCAGATGAATCGCTGAAAACGTCTCTTCAATCGAAGAGACAAAGACCTTGCCACCACCGTTGTTGATGTCCGCCTGCTGGACGACGTTGAGGACGCCGCCTTCGGCTTCGTTGTCGTGATCGGAATCGTCACGGAACACGATCCCGCCCCAATCACCGCTGCTAGCCGCTCCATTGGGGCCATCACTGTCACCACCTTCGGCGTCGTTGCGATAGGAGCGAAAGAAGACAGCGTTGTCCGGCGTGCCAAGCACCTGCAGCGCGCCACCGCTACGAATGTTGTTCTGGGCCGACGTGCCGACATCAACATTGGCGCGATGAAGCTTCAGCAACGCCCCTTCGTCGATCATCACCGTAACGTTTTGCGGAACTTCAAGATGCACGCCGTCGGGCAGTGGCTGGCTCAGATCGTCCAAGCCGATCAGATACGGCAGATTGTCTGCCCGCATCTTCAAATCACCATCGCTGCCAGGGTTACCAACGATGCGAACGATCTTGTCTGCTGCCGAATTATTCGCCGCCAACAGCGCGGCGGGAATGTTGTCAAACGGGTCGTTGATCGTGCCGGTACCATCAGACAATCCCGGTCTGGGGTCGTTGGTTTTGTCAACGAAGACCGTGTTGCCGGCTTGAAACCAGAAGTCGAATGCTCCGCCAGGCTGGCTATCGAAGTCGCCGTCGAGCGGGATGTTCGTATCATCTTCGATGTTCGACGCCGCATGTGACGCGAAGCCAACTTGCAGGTCGTAGACACCCTCGGTTCTCCCTCCGCTGCCGGTGTCGGAGATCGTTGGGTCGTAGTCCGCGTTGCCGGTGCTTGAGACGCCAAGGTAGTACGTGCCGGCAGCAAGTTCGACTTCGATCAGCGAGTCACGACTGAAGTAGTCGTCGTTCCTGGCGATCAATTCCTGATTGCCCAAGGCATCTTCAGCGAACAGGGACAAGGTGGTGTCCAGCTTGCTCGCTTCTGGAAGCCGTTCCGCGATCGTTTCGGCCGTTAAGATGCCGGTCGATGTGAGTTCGAACCGATACAGATCGATATCGTTGCTGTCCGGCTGATGAAGCCGTTGAAGGTGTAGGATGTCGTGGTCGCTGGGAAAGACAGGCTCGGCAGTCAGATTCAGCCCGACGATCGACGGTAGATCGTTGGCATCGCCCAACCCCAGCAATCGTCCGATCTCTCGCATCATCGTCTGGAACCAAACGCCGCCATATTCGCTTTGGCCGAAGTCATGCGTTCCGTTTAGAATCACCTTCCCGTCACCGAGGACAGCATCCAAGCCGTTTGGATTGAGCGTTGGGTCGATGGCTCGAATATCACCCGTGGCAATCGTCAGCCCAGCACACGAGCCATCCAAAGTGCCGGTGCAATCGGCCTCTTCAAACTGCACGCCCAGACGGTCTCCGAGCAGTTCGAAAACTTCCCGAGCACGTTGCCGTTGTGTGGGGGTGATTTCATTTTCTTGCGCTGTCCCCTGCACGGTGCCGTAATTGGTCTGGAAGTTGTAAGTGATCGTGGTTAGACCGGGTGTCGTGTCATAGTTCGTTCCAAGCACTAGACCGAACTCGTTAAGATGATCACTAACCGGAATGTGGCGATGGCCAGGCTCGTCGTTTCCGCCGATCGGCACAGGCGAGTTGATAAAGAACTGCTGTTCAATCTGTGCCGAGAGGTCTTGTCCGGCAATGCCGAGAACCCCCAATCCGGTAGCTGTGGCGAAGCTCGAATTGTCGTCTGACAGCGAGACAGGGTTACCGGCGACCGCCTCGACTTCGAGAGAATAACCCCCGAATGTCGCGCCTCCAGTACTGCCACCCGCCGTTGTCGGATCGTAGACATCGCCACTAGAGATGCCGATGTAGTAGGCAGCATCTGGCGGTGCCGAGCCGTCGGTCGGCGCAGTAAAGCTCAGCGTCTCCACCGCTGCGTTGCCGCCGGTGTTGACGATATCGAGTTGCGTACCTGCTTCGTCAAAGACACGTACGATCGCATCGAGACCAGCGGCCGGACCAACCGTGACTTGAATCTCCTGTCCTTGCAGCAGCCGGACCTGAAACAAATCGACATCATCAACGCTCTCGCTACCTGTCGATACGTCGTCGCCTAGATAGGTCAACGTTGTGAAGATTCCACCATCGAACAACGTCCCTACATTCGAAGCAGAAGCGATCGTGTTGTTCGACTCATCGGATTCGCCGACACTCAAGCGATACGTCCCGGCAGGAATGTCGCTGGCAAACTCAAGCGTGGCCGCGTTTGCAACGGCGTCGAAAGTAACTTGCTTCGGCAGTAGCAACGTATCGTCTATCTCCGTCGCTGTCAGGTTCGTCTCGATCAATCGATAGAACGTCGGTGACTCGACCGTTGACTGGTTCAATCCTTCGTCCGAGAAGTAAACAACGATCTTCTTTGCGTCTTGTGCAAGCCCGCCCGATGAATCTCGTGTGACCGGTTGTGGGATGACCGCTGTAACTTGGGGAGCCAATTGAAGATCGAAGAAAATCGTATCGCGATCCGTGCCTGCGATCTCTGGCTCGAACGGAGAACCTGTTAAGTTGCGTACCGCAACGATTCCCTCCACCGGAATATCGACACCGAAAACTTCAATGCGATACAGATCGTCGGGCAACGCTTCTGCAAATCTGGCGATCACCGTGGAGCCGGTCTCGCCAAAGTCGAGATAGCCAGGCGTGATGACGTCGAAGCCGTTGTTGAAATCGTCGTCGCCACCGCTTCTCGTGATGCGGATACCACCGAGCGTGTTGGGATCCAGATCCTCGGCACTTGTGAAATGAAACACTAGTTCTCGCGGCCCGAAATTGAGGACATTCGCCGTTAGCGGGTCTAAGATCCCGCCATCGTTGGGATTCACGCTGACGAGCGCCGGCGGCGGTGGCAGTTCCTTCGCATCCAGATTCAAAGTGTAGAGTTGAGTCGCGTCGTCTGCACCGGTGATTCGGATCGTATAGTTACCGGGCTCGAAGACCAATGTGTTGATCTGCTCTGCGAAGCCGATCGCAGCGTTCGTGGAAGACGCGATCACATCTCCTCGTGAATTGATTAGTTCAAGACTCAAGTCGTTCTGCATCGACGAGTCGAACGGCGCAAAGGGTCCGCCCTGCGGTCCTTGCAAGTAGCTGAAGCCGGCCGGCGTGACGCGGAGATCGAGAATCGCACCTTCCGGCAGCGAGATGCCATACAGATCGGTATCCGAGTCGTCATCGATACTGACGTTAAGTACGGCCGTTTTACCATTCACGAACGTACCGAGTTGAGTGGCATTAACGAGCGAGTCATTCGGCTCTAAGGCATCGCCATACAAACGCTGCACGCCTTGGATGTCATCGTGCTGCGGTCCGTCGAACGCGAAGCTGATAAACGGCTCCATTAACTTGGTCTGGTTAACCGGTTCGACGTGCATCAACCCGATACCGTGGCCGATCTCGTGCCGAAGCATGTTTCGGATGCCGAGGTTCTGGCCGCCGGGCAGTGGATCGGCATTGAGTGAGTAGAAAATGTCGCCGGTATCGATCACCATGTCGCCACCAGTCGCAACGCTTCCACTGGGAAAGAAGTTGAAGGCTAGAACACCGTAGTTGCCATCAATGTTGCGACCCCCGATCCGGAGATCAGGCCGCACACCTAGCTGTCCGATGCCAGTGGTGAGTTGGGCGCCGTCATCATTCGGCTCGAAGACCATGTTGATCCCGCTGAGCGCACCCCAGTCGTTGTAAGCGCCTTCAAACAGCGGGAACCAGACCCGGCTGCTAACGGGGCCTGTGCCACCACCGTAGATGCCGTCCATGAAGGCGACCAGATCGCTCTGCGAAGTGCCGTCGTCAAGAATCGTGCCGTCGGCGACAATGCCCCAAGTTAACGTGACCTGATCGCCGAGATTCGGACTGGTTCCACTCGCCGTCGTCGTCCAGCGGGTCGGCGTGAGCTGGAACGGCGATGCACCCGGCGGCAGGTTCCCGGTTCCGCCGTTGTTTTGTCCATTGGGATCCGCGCCCTGAGGGTATTGCCAGTTATCGACATACTCCTGGGGTGTTCCGGGCGCAAAGATAGGGTCTGCCACGAGATCTGCTGCCAGCAGGACTCGATGTTCCAATTGCTCCAGGAACATGGAACGTTCACTAAACGTCCGCTCGCGTTTCCGCTGCCGCTTGCTACGTAAGGACTTGCCTAGAGAACGTCCAGAACGTCGGTTGGACATGAAGCCACCCTTAGATCAGGGGAAGTGCATATGAACCTACGAAGCAGCAAGAACCTACCAAAACCGGACCTCTCCCCTGGTCGTTTTAATAAAACGCACCTGAGAGGCCGGTTTGTAGCTGTAAGTGCTGTCCAGGCTTTTAGTTTGTGTCTATTCGGTCGATTATAGTTGCGGTAGAACCTATTGCAAGAAATATGAATCAACTCAACGTAGGCTACCTATTCAACTCATTATTAACGCACCTCGATCGCTGAACGAACGACCCTTGCGGGGAGTTAAGAAACCACCTACACGAGTGGTCTTAGTCGGACTCGCCATCGATCCAGTCACCGAACGCCTCGTCTAGCACGCTGCGTTCAACATCGATTTCGAGTTCGGCCAGCTCGACGAAAGTTGCCGCCAATCGCTCGGTCGATTCCGCTTCGGCTTCGGCCGCGAACAACTCGTCCACCACCCTAGAAACTGGATCCACCGGGGCGGGCGTCTGCTGTCGCACGAGTTGTGGTTGTGCCACCCAGAAGTCGTGGGGCACAAACCCAGCAACCTGCTGGGACCTCGCATTGGTGGAGCCAGCGGTGGTACCTTCGCCCTCGGGCAATTGCCCGCCGCCGCCGTTGTTGTTTAGGAAGTTGATGACATTGAGGCCATCCAGCGGATCGACGAAACCATTCCCGTTAACATCCCAGAACGGAGCGATTGCCGGGGAGTTCGCAGGGATCGCGTGCGAGCCATTGCGATTGATCTCGTTGACGATCAGCAGCGCGTCGATCGGAGAAACCGTGCCATCGGCGTTGACGTCCAGCGGCTCTTCAGAATTACGACGTGGACGAGTATTCACTACCTCAATACTGACGGTGACTGGCGAGGACTGAGCCCCGCTGCCATCCTGCGCGAAGTAGCGGAAGGTGTCGGTACCAAAGAAGCCACTGTTGGGCGAGTAAGTCAGGGACCCGTTGGTGTTTACTGCAAGCACACCATTCTGTGGGCCGCTTCCGGCGACAAGAACAGCGCGAAGTTGTTCCTGATCTACGTCGATGTCATTCTTCAGCACTCCATCTTCGGCCGGGACGGTCAGTGTCGATCCTTCCGCCACAGAATAGGTGTCGGGGATCGCAATCGGAGCATCGTTGACAGCCTTCACGTTGATCGTGACGGTACCGATGGCCGTCGCCGAACCATCGCTCAGGGTGTAGGTAAAGGTGTCGCTGCCGTTGAAATCCTGGTTGGGCTGGTAAGTGAAGAAGCCACTTGAGTTCAGTACCGCCGCGCCGTTGGCGGCGTTGCTGGCCAGAGCGGCGGCCAAGGGGCTACCTTCAAGATCGCTATCGTTGACCAGCACTCCAATCGCCGAAGCCACGGTCAATCGCGTATCCTCGTTCACATCGTAGCTATCTGTTTGCGGGGTGGGAGCATCGTTGCGGCCATCGACGGTTACCGTGACAGTGCCCTCATTGGACAAGCCTGTTCCGTCTGCGATTCGGTAGGTGAAGGTGTCTTGCAGTGACTCGCCGGGCGCGAGACTCTGTAACTCCGCAACGGCGCTAGGATCGTACGTGAACGTTCCATCGGCATTCACCATCACCGGCGCACCCTTGGCACTCGTAACGTCGAACGTTCCGACGTTGAGTACGTCCGTGGCGTCTGCGTCGGTGTCGTTGCCAAGCACTCCGACTCCGGAGACGCTGAGAGTGGAATCCTCATCGACGCGGTAGTTATCGTCGTTGGCGACGGGCAGGTCGTTCGCGCCGTTGACGGTGACCGTCACCGTAGTCGTTGCAGTTCCGCCCTTGCCATCCGCGATGGTGTAAGTGAACGTATCGTCCAGCGACTGGCCTATGGCCAAGGCTTGTATGTCTGAAACACCGGCCGGATTGTAGCTGAAGGCACCGGTCGAGTTCACCGAGATGGAGGCACCTCGTGAGCTAGTCCCGGCAAAGGGGGTTACGTTGAGGAAGTCGTTATCGATGTCGGTATCGTTGACCAATAGGCCCGGCGCACCAACAACAAGCGAGACGTCTTCGTTGGTATTAAACTGGTCAGCGACCGCCACGGGCCGATCATTAACTCCCGTCACTGTAATCGAGACAATTCCTTCGGCGGTCGAGCTGTCCAGGCCGTCCGAAGCTCGGTACGTGAAAACATCCACGGACGTGGCACCGGTTGGTAACGCACCGAGTGTTGCCGAAGTACTCGGGTCATAGGTGTAGTCGCCACCAGTATCAACCCGCAACGTGGCGCCAGACGGCAGAACGAACGAAGAGCCGACGTTAGCCGTCGAGCCGTTGACTTCCGAAACGCTCAGGATGTCACCCTCGGCATCCGTGTCGTTGCTGACGAGGCCGTTCACAACCGGAACCGTAATGGCTGTGTCTTCAATCGTCGAGGCACTATCGTCCGCCGTCACCGGTGCGTCGTTGACGCCGCTTACCGTCACAGAGACGGTCGCGGTCGATTGCAACCCCAACGCGTCAATAATCGAATAGGTGAAACTGTCGGACAACGCTTGTCCATTGGCGAGTTCCTGTAATTCTTGCGAGCCGCGCGGATCATACGTGAACTCGCCGGTCGGAAGAATGGTGACGGCCGCGCCACGTTGGCTGACCTGATCGAACGAAGACAGACCAAACGCGTCGCCGGCGTCGGGATCGAAGTCGTTGGAAAACAAACCAGCCGCGCTGGGGACTCGCAGCAGCGTATCTTCGTCCGTGCTGGCCAGGTCGTCGTCGGCGACAGGGGCATCGTTCGCACCGATCACGGTGATAGAGACCGTGCCGATCGTCGTCAAACTCGCGTCGAACACCTCGTATGTGAAGGTATCAACGAGCGACTCACCTTGTCGCAAGGCTTGTAGTTGTGACGCAATGGTGGGGTTGTAAGAGTATCCTCCCAGGCCGCCAGTTCCTCCTCCCGAAGGCGGACTGGTGATCTGCACCGTAGCACCGTGTTGGCTTGTGACGAAACCGGGTGTTACTCGAAGAGTTGCGGTCTCGCCAGTGTCTGGATCGATATCGTTGGCGAGAACTCCTGGTTCGATGAACGTCAGAGTTCCGTCTTCTCCAACGACAGCGCGATCGGCTTGTGCGATCGGCGCGTCGTTGGCACCGGAAACCGTGATCGAGACGGTGGCGGTATCGGTCACACCCTGCGCATCACGCACGTTGTAGCGGAACGTATCGACCAACGGCGCCGACGTCGTGCTGAGAGCTTGCAGCGACTGCGATTCGGTTGGGTCGTATGAATAACCGCCAGCAGCATCGACGTTGACCCGAGCACCGAGCGAGCTGAACGAATCGAAGCTGGTGACGGTCAATGTGTCGCTCACATCAATCTCCACATCGTTCGCCAAGACCGCGGCGGCATCGCTGCTGGAAACGGTTAACGCGGTATCCTCATTGGTCGAGTTCGTATCATCGGCAGCGTCTGGCGCGTCGTTCAAACCGGTGACCGTGACGGTGACGGTTGCAACATTGCTGTTCGTGTCCGGATTTCCCGCCGTATCCAGATCGGCGGCACGATACGTGAAGGTGACCTGGCGTGATTCACCGACGGCAAGACTCTGGAAATCATTCAACGGATCGAAGCGGAAGGTATCAGCACCGCTGATGGTCGCCTCGCCGTTACCCGTGCCAGGCGGGCTGAGAATGGTGTACTGCAAGACGCGGTCGTCGGCATCAGTAGCCGAGAACAGATCGTTGATCGGCGGACCATTTTCCGTCGTCGATACACTTACATCGCTGGCCACCGGAACGTTGTTCACGCCCGCCACCGTGACGGTCACCGTGGCTGTATTGCTGAGACCTTGCTGGATGTCTTTTGCGCGATACGTGAAGGTAACTTGGCGGCTGTCGCCGTCGCCTAGGTCCTGGAACTCCTGGCCCGGATCGAACGTGAATTGCGTGCTGCCGGGCGTTCCGCTGGTCGAGACGTTCCCTTCACTCGGACCCAACAGAATTTCATAGGAAAGCGTCGCGAGTTCGCCGGTATCGATATCCGCCGAGTTGAAGTTTCCGTTCACGGAAGAGTCGAAGCTGGCAGGGACGGAGCGCGGCCGTTCCGTCGCCGCAATACTCACGTCCGCGGAGGTTGGCAGGTCATTCATGCCAGTGACTGTGATCGTGACGGTCGCTTCGTTGGAGATCAGATCGTCCGTGTTGGTGCCGTTGTCTTGCACTCTGTAGGTGAAGGAGTCGCGTCGTGTTTGGCCAGCCGGAAGTTGCTGCAGGCTGTTGGCGGCGAGTGGATCGTAGGTAAACGAGCCGGTCGGGTTTACAGTCAACGTCGCGCCCAGATCGCTCGACGTGATCGAACCTGGATCGACGACCACCAAGGTTTGGGCAGGGATGTCCACGTCGGTGTCGTTTTGCCGCAATCCCAAGCCCGACACCGTCAGGCGAACATCTTCCGTCACGGTGAACGAATCATCGCTGGCGACCGGATTGTCGTTTCGGTTTTCAACAGCGATCGTGGCGACCTCGACCTTCGTGCTGAACGCGGTTGCGCCACCGTTGACCGATGCGTCGCCCAAGCCGCCGGCGGTACCACTCTGCTGGTCCCAAGCTCGAAAGCTGACCGTCGCCGTTTCGCCGTTAAGCTCTGTCGGTATGTAACGCAAACTTGCCGTCGCAGGGAGCAAGCGTGCGGCTCCGTTGGAGACATTCCCAACTGGCAGGAATGTGGCACCACCGTCGAGAGAGTACTCCCAACCAGCCGCATTCGCGCCAGTCGTGCCAATAATCGCGAAGCCTTTGTCGAAGGGATCGTCGTCATCATCGATGAGATTGGGGGCGACGGTCGCGTTCGGGTCAATCATCTTAGACACCAGGGTCCCCTGGTTCGAGATTTCGTCCTCGTGGATTGGATCAAGCGTCACTGAACCACTGTTATCGAGGCGAGGTGCATCGTTCAGGGAGGTGACGACAAGTGATGATGTGTTTTCGGTGGGGCTGAAGGCTGTCGTCCCGCCGGTCGGTGTGGTCGATGCTTGCATTCCCTGCTGACCCGCGGTTGTACCGCTTTGATCCCAGGCGCGGTAAGTCACGGAAACCGTTTCGCCATTCTTAAAGTCTGGCACATAACGCAGCAAGTCAACGGATCGCAGCAGAAGCCCCGGGTTGGTGAAGGTGACCGTGTCCAGAACAGGGACATCGACGTAGTTCGTCCCGCCGTCCAGAGAGTACTGCCAGATACCGTTGCCGCTGAAGCTGGTCAACGCGATCCCGCGTGACGCGCCGTTATCGACGTCATCGGTGGCGCCCATGAAGTTGTCAACGAGGTCACCATCGCTGGCAACATCTTCGTTCGTGCCCGTCAACAAGCCCGCCGCGGCTGTCGTAAACAGCGGGGCATCGTTCACGGCTTGAATCGCAATACTGGCCGTGTCCAGATCCGTACTGAATGGCGTAGCGCCACCGTTGGAACTGGTGCTGACCTTCATCCCTTGTTGGCCGACCGTCCCGCCACTCTGGTCCCAAGCACGATAGGTGATGGTTGGCATCTCGCCGTTTTCGTTGTCGGGGATGTAACGGAGATCGTCGGTTTGACGCAACAACAACGCCTCTGTTTCGGAAATGTCCATAATGTCCACGAAGGAACCACCGGTCGAGTATTGCCAGCGGCCATTGCCGGCGACCCCGGTGACGGCCATTCCGACGCTGGCTCCGACATCGACGTCCGATGCTGTCCCACCCAGAACGTTAGCGACACTCGCTGTTGTTGAAGCGTCATCTTCGGTAACCGAAGGCAATGTCTGCGCCCCGGTAGCCGTCAATACGGGAGCGTCGTTGATAGCATTGATGAAGATCTCAACGGAGCCGACGTCGGTTTGGAAGTCGTCAACGCCGTTCGTCGTTCCGTTGTCTTCAATCGTGTACGTAAAGAAGTCACTGTTGCCGAAGTTGTTTTCGGGGCTATTGAAGTCCGCGGGCGGGGTATAGGTGATCTGTCCCGTCGCTTGGTTGAAGGTCACGATGCCGCCCCGGTCGCTCGCGGGCGCAACGCTCACGACGTTCAAGGTTTGAGACGATTCATTGGGGTCGCCAGCCTGGTCGCGCAAGTCGTTTGACCGCAAGGTCGCCGCGCTGATGTTCAACAGCGTATCTTCATCCGTGTTGAACTGGTTGTCCGTCACCGCGGTTGGAAGATCGTTGACTTCCCAGACGGTGATCAACAGCGTGTTGTCGATCTGTTCATTGTCTGTTGGAGTGCTGGCGGTCAGGTCTTGGCCTGTATCGGTTGCACGAATGGTCAGATTGAACGTGCCGTGCTGCTCGGCTTTGTAGTTGATATTCAAGTAGTCACCATTCGCATCCGGCGTGCCAGCGGCGTCGGCAAGCTGGGCGGTTAACAGCGGATTCGCAGGAGTGGTTGCGACACAAGTGCCGCCGACGACGAGACAGAAACTGAGTTGGTCGCCATTGGTCGCGACATCAGGATCGTCGAAGTACGTCCGCAGGTCGATCAGCGAATCGCCCGAATCCTCCGGAACCGTGATATCCACCGCTGCCGCCGCGACCGTAGGTGGATCGTTCACGGCGGCGACGTCCAACGTCAGGAAGTCGGTTGCCGTCAGGCCCGCCGCGTCGGTTGCCCGGACCTCGATGATGGCGGTGCCGTTCTGATTCGGCACGAAACCGACGATCATTTCCGAACCACCCGTCACTAATTGCGAATCGTCTATCGTTACCAACGACGGATTGTCATTGGAAACCACCTCGAACGTCAGCGTCTCGCCCGTGTTGTCGGCAAAATCAACGTCGTCGAAGACGAGCAGCAGCAGTTCGAATTCGATGTCATCGGCATCTTCATTCACCATCTCAGCGCCCAGCGGATTGGCGACGAACGGTGCATCATTAATGGCCGCGATGGTGATCGTTGTCGTTGTGTCAACCGACAGTTGTCCACCGATCCCTGTATTGCCGTTGTCGTTGACGGTGATTGTCAACAACACATCGCCGCCGTTGTTGATGCTGTTGAAATCGTTGCTAGGAACGGTGTACCGCAACTTGCTGGCCGCTCCCGTATCACGGAGCGTGCTTTGAATCTCGGCTAGGGTGCCGACTATCTGCACTGTCTCTGTTCCCTGCCCCGTAAGCGTGTTCAGATTCGTATCTGGAGTGAGGAGAGTCAGGCTGCCCTCGCCAAGCGGAACCGACAGCGTAACGGTGACTTCCCCATTCGTGGTATCTGCGGCATCCACGTCGTCAAACGCGCTGACCAGGATGTCCCGCGTGCGGAGTGGATCCCCTGGGTTTGTCTGCGGCGGATTCTGGACACCTCCTTCGTTGATCGAAACTGTTGTCTCCACGGTCACAGTCGGGGCGTCGTTGACAGCCGTCACAAACAACGGGAATACGCCCACGCTCGACATCGCCGGAGGTGAACCGCTATCGGTCACCGAGATCGACAAGAGTGCTGTGCCGTTGCTGTGCTCAGCCACTTGGAAGCTAAGGTCCCAGTTATCAGTCGTTGGATTCTTGGTGACGGTTGGGAAGGTCGCAAACGTGACGCTACCGCCAGTCTGAACGATGTTGAAAGAGAGCGGCGTTTGCGACACTTCATCGGCGGCGCCGGCCGGACCGGGGACCACGTTGGCATCGAGAGCCCAGTCGGAGATGACAATCGGCCCGGCGTCTTCCAAAATTGGTTGCAACGTTGTTCCAGTAAACTCGGGCATGTCATTGACTGGATTGACAACGATGTCAAACGTTCCACTCGGCTGAATCGCCCCCACATCGAGCCCGCTGTTTCCGTTGTCATCAACGCTCACAGTAACGACGACGTCGTCAAAGTTATTGACGCTGTTGAAGTCTGAGTTCGGCACGGTGTAGGTCACACCGCCTCGGCTGGGGCCGGCGGCGTCGTTCAACGTGGCGTCGATCTCGGTCAGCGTTCCCGTCAGAGTCACCGTGGTTCCGTCCTGGCTGATTTGGCCAGCCGGCACGCCGCCCGTCGTGTTGGGGTTGACGGCGATCGTGCCCTCGCTGGGATCAACAAGCGCCAATGTCACGGTTAACAGATCCGATGGACCGGATTCGTTCGCATCGATGTCGTCAATCGTGATGTCGCGGATCGTGACGGCGCCACGCAAGAGTGACGCATCGGGAGTCTCAGCATCCAGCAACTCGTCGATTACGGGGGCCGTCGCAGGCAGCATTAACGTTGGAGCATCATTCGTCTGCCTGACGGTAATGGCTGCCGTTTCCGTTACATCTCCATCAGCCCCTGAACCAACGTTGCCGCCATCTTCGGCTCGGACGGTTAGCAGCACATCTCCGCCGTTGTTGTCGCTGTTGAAGTCCGCGTCCGGCAGCGTGTAGGTCAGGCTGGCTAGCGTCGTGCCGATCTCGACCTGTGTGCCTTGCAGAACGATCTGAGTGTTGCTGCCGTTGGGTGTGATCGTCGCACCACCTGGTCCTGCCGTCACTGCGATCGTTCCGTCGCTACTATCGAACGGTACTGTCGTGGCGACCGTCAAGATCACAGTCAGTGGGGCCGTACCGATATCGATGTCGGTGACCGAGACACCTGAAATCGCATGCGTCAATGCGGGCAAGCTCGTTCCAGCCGTGCCTTCATCAATTGTCTGCGCAGGGGCTACGATCACCGGAGGATCGTTAACGGGCTCGATCACGATCGTGAACGTTGCGGCAGTCGATGCGTTCTGGTGCGGTGCTCCGACCGGACCGTTATCTTTGGCAACAGCCGTAACGATGGCGGAGCCAACCGCATTCTCGGCCAGTGTAAATGTTAGAGTCCCGGTTTTGCTAATTCGTGGTTGGACGGTGAAGAGCGAAGTATCGAGCGTGAAAACGTCCAGCGGATCGAGAATATCTTGCTCCGGCAACTCTTCGTCCGCCACGCCTGTAGGGCCGGGGATCGCTGTCGAAAAACCCGTGATCGTGTGCGCATCAGTCGTCACAGGATTCGCACGCGTGCTGTATTCGGCGACCACCACTTGCGTGCCGGGTGTCCCTGTATCCTGGTCGATCTGCAGCGTCAGTTCCGGAGGATCATTGACCGCGTTGATGTCCAGAGTTACCACGCCAATGTCGGTGCTGAAGGCAGTCGCTCCGCCGTTGATTTGCGTATCCGCACTGCTCCCGTTGGCCGTCATGAACTCTTGGTCCCAAGCACGCACGCTGATCGTGGCCGTGCCGGTCGTGTTCTCGGTGTTGAAGTGGGGGTCGGGAATGAAACGAATGCGAGTCTGGACCGCATCGTCCAGCAACAGTGCTTGAGTCTCCGAAGGCCCTGTCGTGCTGTTGTGTCCGTTCACTGCGGTCCAGGTTGTGCCGTCGTCAATCGTGTACTGCCAGACACCGTTCGACTCGTCGATCGCCACGACCGCCACGCCGAGCGGTGTGGAAGAACCGTCGACATCCATGATCAAGCTGCTGTGCTGCGCCACGAGCGAGGAAATAGTCTGCCCTTGCGGGTCGGCGATGGGCGTCCCCGCCGCGTTGATGTTGTCTTCATTGATCGGAGACAGTGCGATTCGGCCGGGCAGGATCTCGGGCGCATCGTTCACGTCCGTCACGCTGATCGTGAAGGTCTGGACGGCAGTGGTCCGATCGTCGTCCGGAATAAGCGGCGTCGCGTTGTCGTCCTTGAGTTCCACGGAGATGACAGCCACGCCATAAGCGTCCTGGGACGTCGTGAAAGTCAGTTCGCCGGTCAGCGAGTTGATCGCCGGAGCAGCCGGAGCAACATCAAACGCCATGACCTCGGTCAGGCTGTCGATCGTGACGATGAATTCGAGGGCCTGTGCGGTCGACGCTGGAAGTATCTCGTCCGTTGCATCGCTTGGGCCGGCCTGAAAGGGATCCGCAAAGAGCGGAAACGAGTGCACTCCCACGCCCATCCCGACGTCTTCGTCTTCTTCGACCGTTACATCGATGTCCGGCGTGGTCGTGAGATCCTGATCGTTCAGCGTAAACTCCGGAACGTCGTTGACCGGGGTAATCTGGATATCGATGCTCGAAGTCGTCGCCTGCGGGTCAAGAGTTGGTGGCGGACCGAATCGACCCTCGTCCTCGCTCAAGATCGTGATGCTCGTCAGAGTTTGTGCGATGAGATCGTTGTGATTCGCCGGCGGCGTAAAGACGAGTCCGTTGATCGCGGCGTTGATCTGGGCGACCGTGCCCGTAACGGTGATGACCGGGTCGTCGATACCGTCTTGTCCGGCGCCAAACGTCAAACCAGTGACGCCCTGCAAAGTCATAATGCTGCCGTGCGACGCGGTCAAGGTCACCTTCAAGACGCCGTCGTCCGCTGTCACCTGTCGATCCAACATCGGCATCTGAGCCAGGTAGGCGTCTGGATCAAACACGGCGATCGAGTTGTTTGCTCCGCGCGGCCCGGCGACCGGCGAGACAAGTTCGGTGCCGGTCGTACTCTGTGTCATATCGACCAACGCATTCGCCAGCAACGAACCCTGAACCGCCGTCACGACTTCATCGGTCGTCGAAGTGATCGTGAACGCTCCGCCAGGTGTCAACGTGCCATCGGTGGCCAGCGTAACCGTGATCGTGGCGTTACCCGAGCCGATGTCTGTTACATCCACCTCGATCATCTGATCCACAACCGTCGGCTCGACGAAGACTACCTGCAGACGATCGTTCACCGTTGGCCGCTTCGTGAACGTGACGTCTTCTGCACCGAAGGCGAACGTGATGATACCGCCGACTTCCTCCGTCGTCCCCGCTTCGACGACGCCCGTACCACTAGACGTGATCGTTACCAAGGCATTGGCGTCGGCGTTACCTTGAAGGGCCGCCGCTAGTTCGTCGGTGGTGGTCGTGATGTTCCCAAGTCCATCCGTCGCCAGATCAACAATGATTTGCGAACGCCCGCTACCTGTACCAAGCACGCTAACATTCAGCGTCGTGTTCGCAACACCCGAGTCGCGGAGTTCCAGAGTAATGACGTCCGTCGTATCTACTTTCTCGGTAACGAAGATTTTCTCCGCGCCGGCTGGCAATGCCAGGATCGCGCCACCGCTGGACAGAGTGACCGTTGAACCTTCTTCAATCTGCTGCTGCCCAGGTTTGGTGGTGATTGGTGGATCATTATCGTTATCCGTCAGGACGATATCGAAACGAATCGTGCCATCCGTTTGATTCGGCAACAGCAAGTTGCCGGCCAAGTCGCGAATACCGATCGCCGGGCTGCGATCCACGGTGATGGTGTAGTTATGCTCCAGCTCGAATGTCGTGGTCGCCGTGAAGATGGCACGGTTTGAGTTCGAGTTGTAAGTGAACTGATAGTCAACGGCGTTTTGCAGCTGCCGCCCATCCTGAAAGAGGCTGAACTGCAGGGCCGATACCAACGTATCGTCGATACCAACGCCATCGTCCACAAGCTCGACAATCAGTTGATTCGGGGAGGCTGGCGAATCGAGCCATACCTTGTTTGCTCTTGGATCGAGGTCGGTGATACCGTCGTTGGTGTCCCGCGGTAAGTCCAATCTGGCAATGCCTTCGTCGAAGTCCGCGCGCTCGATGGCTCCACGATCCTTAAAGATGTCAACGCCCAGACCCGCGGGGCTGACCTTCGAGGAATCGTCCAATCGCTTTTGACCGAAGGCGTCGAACTCGGGCGCCACGATCGGTGAAGCAGGCAGGCCCAGCGGCGACTTGACGGCTACGAAGTTGGGGCGATCCTGAAAACTGTTCAAGGAACTGTCGATGGCGTCCGTTCCCTGCACGAGATAGAAGTTCCCTTTGCGTGCGTCCACGAACAGGGGGTCGGCGGTTGTTCTTAGGGTCGCGTCCGTCCCCACGAACGCATCGGTCACATTGCCTTGGAACATATTCGCGCCAACAACCGTGTTGCCTGCGGTGCCCGCGATGTTCAAGCTGCTAATCGTGTTGACGATCAGGTTATTCAGGATCGTCGGACTGGCTCCGCCCGAGATCGACAAGCCAATACCCGCCTGGGAACTGGAGATGGCTTGCACGAATGCTTGCGAGAAGGTCACGAAGAAGCCACTCGGATCTTGACGGAACACCTCAATGTCGAACGTTGCACCGCCGGTGGCGTTGGCGTAGGTCACATAGGTGTCACGCGTGTTGTTGACACCGCCGTCGATCGGGTTGAACGGCAAGTTCGGATCAAGCGTGATACCAAAGAAGACCGCATTCTGGGTCAACAACTGGCCCAGGGCTTGCTGCTGATCCGCCTGCGACGAGTCGTCGTCTTCGTCGGTCACGATGATCGGCACAGGAATCGCATTCGGACGGAAGTTGACAGTAGTAGCTGGCTCGAACTGATTGAGCGCTTCGAGAACACCTTCGCTGCCTGCTCCGCGGACCGCGAACTCGATGTCGAGTAAATTAAACGGACTGCCCGGAGCCGTAAAGGTCGCGAAGTCTACGAGATCCTGAATCAGCAACGGAGTTTGCGGTCCGGGGAACGGATCGCCTGGCATCACGACTAGCCCGTAGCGAGCGTCGATGTTCGAGTTGATCATCTGCTGCTCGAACTGCGGCAACTGCTGCTTAATCGCGACAATGTCGTCGAACATGCTGCCGGTCACATCAATAATGAACACGATGTCCGCCGAGATCGGTCCGGACTGTTGCTGTACAAAGACCGGCTCGCCGAAGATCGTGTTGTTAAGGACGCGTGCGAACGAGTTGGACGAAGGAATTCCGGAAGTATCGCCGCTGACTCGAATGCCGCCGACCCCGCCGGACAAGTTCGCAACGACGTTGTTAACGATCACCGCGCCCGGCACGATATTGTCGGCGCTGAGTGTCGGGAAGTTTCGTAGCGGTCCCGGATGCGTTTGGGTGCCGTTGTCGATGTCGGACGCTTCGACATTGATGCCCCATTGGCTGGCAAAGCGAATCGTATTGCCTTCAATCCGCAATTGACCTTGCTCGCGTTCCAGGTTCGCGTCGCCGAGCCGATCGAATTTGTCGACGTTATCGACGGCGATCACATCGAGCGAGTCACTCGCACTAGAGACACCGTTGGTGAAGGCCGTGATGGTTACGTGGTTCGTGCCATCCGACACAAACTCGTCGATGATATCCACGTTGAATGTGATCGAAGTAATGCCCGACGGAACGACGATCGATGGGGCGACGGATGCCTCGCTAGTATCACTACTGTGCAGGAAGAACGTGACATCGCGATCGAACGGAGCAGAGAGAACCAGAGTCGCGGTCACGGCGCCGACCTCTGCATTCTCGAATACCTGCGGAACGTTGAGAGTGAGTGTGGTGGTGACTGGTGACTCGTCGTCGAGAATATCGACGACGTCGTTTACGGAATCATAAACGCGCGGGATGGCGGGAAGCTCAGCCGCACCGCCGAAAGCGCTGGGGAAAAACGAAAGATTGACCTGATTCAAGAGGAGACCGGTTCGATCGTAGACGTCAAATTGCTGCAAGTTGCCTTCGGCAACATAGATTTCGTTATCAATGACGGCCAAGCCGGTTACAAAGCTTAAAGCATTGACGGTGTTGAAGGTGCCATTCTGTATCCCGGTAAACGGATCAAGCATCACGATTTCCGGGCTGAAGGTGACTGTGGCGACCAATTCACCTGGATTAGTGAGCGCTTCGAGACCGCCTGCCAAATCGATCGCGGCACCGAGGCTGTCAACGGCCGCAATCGGAGCCGAAATTGTGTTGGTGATGGGGTTGAATCGGTAAAAGGTATTACCTGCGACATCTGTCATGTAGACGAAGCCATTGAGCACCGCCAACCCGTCAATCACTACTGCAGGAGGCAGCCCCAAGATGCTTGCATCCCGAACCGCGCCCGTATCAGGATCCAACTCGTACAAAGTCTCCGTCGCGCCGTTAATGAAGTACAGATTTGTTCCGTCGAAGGCGAGTCCATCGATGAGATTCCCGGTCGAGTCTGGTGCCGTAAACCGGTTCAGTTCAAAACCGGTCACTGGGTCGACTTCGATGATCGTGTTGAAGGAAGTCCGGGAGGTCGCAAACAAACGATCCCGACTGAAAATCGGTTGTGGAGGAATTGCACGGATGATCGACGTCTGAGTTCCGTCCGCCACGGTGTCGTCAACGGCTTGCAATGGAGTTGTTGTGGCGGAGGAGAAATTGAAGAGAGTCACACCGCCGCTAGGCACAACTGCCTCTGTCAAATCGCTGCTCGTGAGGGCAACGGACAGGTCAAGATTTGTTTCAGCGCGGGAGACCCGCACGAGTGTGGCCAGGAAGCCCAAGCTCTCGCTGACCGCATCTGGCGGCCCCACCGTCACGACAACGGTCGGAGCAATATCGTCTGCCGAGTCGAGAACATCAATGACGGCGGCGACCGAGTCGAAACTGGGTACGGACGCTGTCACGATGACCGTCTGCGTTCCGTCGGTCAACTGATCATCGACCGCGTCGAAGTCGACCACGACCGATGAATCACCATCGAGGATCGTTGCTGTGATGCTGGAACCGGTGTTGAACAAAAGCGGATCCGTTAGGACGGCTTCGGTGTCGTCACTACTGGAGATGGTCACTACCAAATCGCCCGAGGTAATCAAATTGCCTGCGGCGTCTTTTCGCGTGATGGTGGCGGTCGTTGCCGCTGGACCGTCGTCTTCCACAACTTCGGCGGCACCGAGAGCCACTTCGAGGATGTTGCCCATGGCCACGCCGCTGGCACTTGTCGAGAACGCTCCCCGACCCATCGTGCCGGCGACCAACAAGTCATTCGATTCGCTGAGGGCGAACTCGTATACCGCCGCATTGGGGAGTCCCTGACCGTACAAGGACCAAAACGCCGGATTCGTGGTGTCCATCCGGTAAACGCCAGCACCAGTGCCAACGTAGACTACGTCCGAATTTGTGCCGCTGCCGCGGACGAAACTGACCGAACGCATCTGGCTGGCAACCAAGTTGCCGGTCAAATTGTTCCATGTGCCGCCTGAGTTGGTGGTCATGTAGACGTTGGTGCCGTCGATAACGAAGGCTGTTGCCCAGTCATTCGGATCGAGAACGATGTCCTGCACGAAACCGCCGGGATAAGAAAATGATGGCGACAGAGCCCCGCCGGCGCCAGTCCGCACCAAGACTTGGCTGCCAGAGCCAACATACAACACGTCCTGATTGGGGACGCCGAACCGAGTACCGCCATAGGCGATTGGCTCAACGTCCATACCGTTGACTCCGACGGTTGCGATCTCAGTAAACGTGTCAGCTTGATCGAACGACTCCCAAACCGAGTTTAAGCCACCGATGATGACGCGCGTGGGGTCGATGGCATTCAATTCAACCGGAGTGTTGAAATTTGTGTTCCCGCCGATTGCCGTACCACCACCCAGCACGGTCAGTGTCGGAAGCGCGGAGTTGACGATCTGATTATTGATGTCATAGGTCACACGCTCAAAGTTCTGTAGGGATTGAGACGACATGTACCGGATGGATTGGTCGCTGGCAGCTAACGTAATGTTGTCCACGTCGACGTCTCCGCCATCTCCAGACGTAATCTGCTCCCAGACCGTGCTGCCAGGAGAGATCTGATGATTCGTCGCGTTATCCTGCAGGCCGGCGATCAGGACATCCGAGTTCTCGTCATAGGCGATGTCATGGATCTCGGCTACTTGCAGGTTGCCGGAAAGTGCGAACCAGTTACCGGTGTTGTCTTGTGGGCTGGTACGGCGATAAATGCCGCCGTCATCGACTTCGATAAGCGTACCGTCTGCAGCGAAGACCATCTCGCGTGAATCGGCATGAGGAGCGCTGCCGAAGGACGTTCCACCGTTGGGTATCGCCGGCACAGAATCCGAGTGTGTCAGGTGATCCCATTGTGGGGAAGGAACAGAGTTGGTCGGGGAAGCGCCGGCGTCGCCTCGGAACAGGCTGCCCGTGAAGTCGTTGGCTCCGATGAAGTTGGGCGAGGGGAAGTCCTGCCGATCGCCGCCAACATAGACGAGGTCCGGATCGGTAGAATCCGCTACGATCGAGAAGTGAATCTCTCCTTGTCCGCCCGCCTTTTGCCGCGGATTCACGCCGGTAACTTGTGCCCAAGTGCCCGTGTTCGTAACGTAAGTTCCGTTGCCGGTCGTTTGATTGAGCTCAAAGGTGTTAGCTGTCAGCACCGTGATGCGGTGGTTACCGTTCGCTGCTGTGTTCCCCAGAACATTCTCGACGAGAACACGGTTGCCCGTCACTAAGCCGTGACCATTGGAAGTGATCACGATCGGAGAAGTGTTCGTCGCACCAGTGATAGCAGTTGGCAAGCCTTGCGGAATGCCGGGCAAATCCATCGCGGTCCAAGTGAGACCTTGGTTGTCGCTGTAGCCGACGTAGTCAAGCTGGCCCAAACCCAGGACGCCGACGTACAACCGCCCAGTAATCGGCTGCACAGCCATTTCCGTGTTCGTGTTCTCTGTACCGTTTTGGATGACGTCCGCCAGGCCCGCCGTATCATTTTGCGAGATATTCATCCAGTTCAGGCCTGAATCATCGCTGCGATAGATGCCGTCGTCTTTCAGCGCCGCGTAGAAACGGGTCGAAACAAGGGGGTCGCCGACCAGGTCGTGCAAGGAACCGGCCGGGAGTCCGCTGCCACCTGCACCGGTGATCTCCGTCCAAGTCGCACCGTTGTCAGCGCTGCGGAACAGACCGCCTGTGCCAAAGCTGAAGTTCGAGGCGGCCAAGAGAGTGCTCCCGCGAATGGCGACGCCCGAGACATTCGCGCCCGTGAGCAGCGGGTCGTTGATTTCTGTCCAAGTGGCTCCACCGTCCTCCGTCAACAGCAGTCCGTTCAGGTCGCCGCCAACGCGGGAGAAGCTGCTGAAGCGCCCGATTCCGGCTAGCAGCCGATCTGAATCGGCCGGATCCATCTCCAAGGCACCAGTCGATAGCGAGGATTGAGTATCGGTGAGTGGAGTCCACGTCGGGAAGGTCGCAGTCGCATTGTCCGTCCGCCAGATACCGCCGTTCACAGCGCCGACGAACAGGATGTTAGCGTCCGCGGGATGCGCGACGACAGTGTGGATGGCACCGACGACACTGTTGTCGGGACCTACGTTCTCGACTTGCGCGTTAATGATCGGGGCTGGCCCCTGTGGAATCCACGCGATGTCTCCCGGCATCAAAACATCCACAGCGACGCCGTCGGTGACAGTCAACGTCAACTCGGCACGGCTAAAGTCTGGTGCGTAACCGACGATCGTGACGGTTTGATCGCCATCGAGGAGCAGGTCGTCGATGGCGTCGATGGGGAATGGGGCGGAAGTCGTTTGCCCAGCTAGAATGTCGATGGTTGCCTGAACAACCGCTTCACTCTCGTCAAGGCTCAACAGATTGATCGTCAGGTCAGTCGTCCCGACAGGGCTGCTCGAAATAGTCGCCATTGTGGCACCGGCGCCTGCGTCTTCGTCGAACGTACTGCTGAATGTAGGCTCGATACTCAGCGTCAACGTCGGCACTTGCGCCGTGTCGATCACCGTCGTTCTATCCGTGGCCGAGGAAAACCGACTGGCAAATGCAGTCACGTCCGCCGGCTGATCGCCGTCGGCTTCGTAGTCCTGGATCGGCGTTAGCGGAACGGTTATCGAGTTGGAACCTGCTGGAATGATGAACTGCCGTTCATCCGATAACTCGGACAACGGATGTCCTTCCACGGAGACATGCAGTGTGTAAGTGTCTCCGACTTGAGGCGTTGCCCCGAAGACGCCAAAGCCGGAAAACGCATACGAGTTGAAAGCGCCAACGGCGATTGTGTAGACACCGGTTATCGGGAACGTGACATCCAGGAAAGAATCGAATCCGCTTATACTACCGCCCTGGCCGAAGCTCGTCGGCGAGTCATTATTCGAGCCGCCTGGAACGAGGTTGCCGGCCGCGTCGAACAGGAACAACTCGGTATCGAAGTTAGCCACGTCGATGTCAAAAATGCCACGTGTGCCACCAGTGGCGGTAAACTGGTAATAGTCAAACGTCGAGTCACCGGAACCGGAGATGGTCACGTGAGGGATGAGTATCGACGTGTTGACTGTGGCATCCCCGATGTTCGGGTTGGTTTGCAACGTCCAATCCGCCGTATCGATGTCTTGCGCTGTCGAGAGCGTGCTGTTCGGCTCCAACTCGGCGATATCACCGGTTCCGGCTGTATCACCGATTAGCAATTCCGATGCGTCATGGCTCAGAACTGTCACCACGACATCTTCATCCGTCAGGATGTTGTGGCTGATGACGGCTTGCAGCGAGTTGAAACCAGCGTCTTCGGCAACCCCCGTCCCATCTGGTAGGCCGCCCAGCCGGTGCCCCTCGACCGAGACCTGCAGCTCGTACGAGTCTCCTGGGTCGGGTGTCGAGCCGCCTAGAACGCCGGCGGTGACAGAGGAGTCGAATTTACCGACCGCAAGCGTATAAAGACCGGTTGTTAGGAACGTAAATTCGAGGAACGAATCGCTCGTGACGGTGCTTCCGCCTTCTCCGTCGCTCGCCGACGCCGCGTTATCGTTGGCAGCGAGTTCGAAGCCCAACTCGTCGAACAGGAAGAGTTCGGTATCGAAGTTAGCCGCATCGATATCAAAAATACCACGCGAGCCAGCGGAAACTGTGAACTGATAGTAGTCAAACGTCGAGTCACCGGAACCTAAGATGGTCAAGTGCGGGATCGACATTGACGTATTCATCGAGGTATCGCCGATGTCGCGATCCGAGGCGAGGCTCCAGCGTTCGCCATCGAGGTTTTGCGGCGCAGCCAGGGTGTTGTTTGGTTCCGCGTCTACGACTGGGATCGTATCGGAAAGTTCGATCGTCAGAGTCGGCGTCTCGTCGTCAAGAATGTCAAGCAGGTCGGTAACGCTGCTGAAATTCGTTGCGTCTGCCGTCACGATAATCGTCTGTGTTCCTGTCGCGATGTCGTTGTCGATTGATGTGATTTCGAAAGTAGCATACTCACTGCCGTCCGGAATCGTCACGGCAATGGTGGAGCCCGTATCGCCCGAAACGGGATCCCTCAGTACGACCTGTGTCGGGTCGCTACTTGTAATCGTCACCACTAAAGGGCCCGAAGTAGATCCTTCCCGGCTGACCAGGGCCAAGACGGAACCGACGTTGGTTCCATCAAACTCGAGGATCTCGTTTTCGAAGATCGTGACCGTCAAATCGTTAGACGACGTGAGTGGAATGATGGCCGTCGCGCCGGAGAGATGCACGAGTTCGCTGGTCGCGGTGTTCGAGGCCGTCACATTTAACGGAGATGCGGCGTTGATCCTATCCGTGACGCGTTGCGCGATTTGCGCGGCATCGTCCGTCGTCAGGAACTGGATACCAATGCGATCGGGGCTGCTTAGACTGTTGTCGTCGTCGAACTCGAACGTCTGAATGTTGATACTGTCGCTGATCGAAAACGCGTCGCCGTCTACTAAAACGTTACCTTCAAGCATGACCAACGTGAGCGATGTGCTAAACCGTTCGTTGGTATCGAAGGTTGTCAGAATCTTCATTTCGTCCCTGAATGGAGTCGTGCCATCAATCGGCGACAGCGGCTGGCCGATCCCAACCGGGTTCGTTGGATCGTTGAAGTTGAGCTTGGTGACATCGTTGCCGATATACTCAGTACCGCGACGGAACTCCAGTTGATACTCACCCACCAGCGACTCTTCGGGAGCGCCGAAAACCGGGTTCTGGGGAACCTGGAACTGGCTGCTGTTGTTACGCTGGTCGGTCGGACCGGTGACCATCTCGCCGCGCTCGGCGAAACCGACGATGATGTCGTCGATGTAAAAGCCTTCCTGGTTGTTATTTTCCATCCGGGTGCGATAGATAGGGCCTCCAGAACCGAAACCACGGCTAGTCTCGTCGCCAGGCATCGAAAGGTCGTGCGTGATCGCACCTGCCGTGCTGAAATCGAACCGCAGGCGGAGGTTCGGTTCACCGGCAAAGTCCGCCAGATCAACACGCGCCTGCCGCCACGAATTCGGAGCGTTTTGGTCGCCGATGTCGAAAAGTTCCTGCACACCCTGGTTGGGCGCCACCGGGAAGGCATCCCGCGACGTCGTCAGGTAGGTCGGCAGCTCGGTCTCTGGACTGGTGAAATTACCTGCGCTCGTCAAGTTTGAGTTATTCGTCGCCAGCAGTTGCCAAGTCGCCCCGTCATCGTTGGACGCAAAGACTCGAGCGCTGTCCACCATGGCGCCGTTGATCGTCGTACCGGAAGCGTTCTCGGTATCCAGGAAGTAGTTGAAATACAAGGTCGGCTTGTCCGTTCGATCATAACCCAGCAGACTGAACGAATTGGTTTGCAGCGTCCCGTGCGCGCCCCCGGGGAGGTTGTAGTTGGTGCCGATGGTATTGTTGAACTGGGTCAGCTGACGCTGGTAGTTGTAGGAAGCCTGATCCTGCACACCGTACTGGCCTGGGATGATACTGTCGGAGGGACTATTCGGGTCATCGTAACAATAATACTGGTCAAGCGGATTACAGTACAGGGAATACTCCTCCAAGCCGAAGTAGAAGCTCGCTCCGCCCTGTTCTTCGTCGTGAACCTTCGTGTTTGTACCGGCCGTCGCTTGCTGGACGTTGGAGAGCGTGTCGCGACTGTCATCAAACGCTTCATTGATCCCGTGCCCAGGATCCGTTCCCCGAAGTGTTGTCGGGTGCCACAGATTGAAGTCCAGCTGCGAGAACGCTAGCCCTGTCGCAGAGATCCCCATGGAATTGCTGAGGAAGCTGTCAGGCCTGCCATCGAGGTCGGTATCGAAAGCATTAACCGTGTTACCCGCACTGTCAAAGGCAAACAGTTGTCCAAAATCGGTCGTGGCAAAAAAAGTATCCACGTACGCGCCGTTGGCGAGATTGGGCGGCCCCTTAGACAAGCCCGAGAACGACGAGAAGCCCAGCTCGGCGCTGAAGTCAGCGATGAGATTGGCGATGCCGAAGCCGAGACCACCACCCGGAATGAACTGTGAACCGACACTGTAGAACTGTCCGTCGTCCGTTACACCGTAGACTTGCCCATCGTTGGCCACAGACAAGCCGGTTGTCAAACCCGTCACGCCGATGCCGAACAACTCTCCCTGGTACCCGCAGCCCAGGTTCTGTGGAAATACTTGAATCGAATTGTTCTGCGAGACATACAGTTCGGAGTACCCGCCCGCGAGATTGTGGACTCCATAGTAGAAGTTAAAAATGCCAATAGCAGAAGCGTGAGTCGACGTGATGGCGCCAACGCTATTCGTCGTGACCCCACAAGCAGTGTTACTTGAATTCGGAATCGCATCCGTTCCCGTAATCAAGCCGGGGCTGGTTTCCAGATCTAATTCCACGACACGACCAGCATAGTTGTTCGTGATGCCAAAGATACTGTCGCGGTACGCAAAAATGCGGCCATCGGCGCGGGCCACGATGTCCTGGACCTGCTCGACACCGCGCCCGGGATAATTGTCCCAGACCGTGTACAGCGGTTGGCCGTTAAAAGGATTCACGGCGACTAAGGAACTCGTTGACGTGACGAAAAGAGTCGCGTCTTCAAGTTCCCACGGAACGACGTTGGCGCTAAGCTGCAAGCTATCTTCGACGTCAAACAAGGGAGCCGGGGTGTCCGGCTGAAGGTCGCGCGGCCCGGCATCTTCGGTTCCCACCAGCGTGCTGCCGGTCGTGTATCCCGTGAAAGCAATGTGATCTTCGACGATGCGCTGAATGGAATTCACCGGTTCCAGCCGCACCAGCGGAGAACTTGTGTTGGCAACGAATGTCTGATCGAGCGGGCTAGGTATTTGCCGATTCGACGAGATCGAAACAAAATACGTCTCGGTCTGCCCGGGGATTTCTGCGGGAAGGTTGACCGGCCCGATGAACGGATCCAAGACTCCCAAACTTCCGCGGCCAAGATCGTCGAAGTCATTGGCCTGGCCTGTCAGCGGCTGATCGTCCAGAATATTCGAGTCGCGACTGATCAGAATCAACCATCCAAACTCATCCCAGACGGTCATCACCGCATCGGCGCGTGCCAATTGGTCTGCGTAGTCCAGGTCAAAGATCGTCGCGAACGCTCGCTTCGAATCGTTGACCCCGCTTGAACCGGCCGGGCCAGCAATCGCTTGGATTTGTTCGTAGTTCAGTTCGACGCGATACCAGTCGACGTCCAACTCGTCAGTCAGACTGCCGGCCACGGAGATCGTGTTGCGGTCTGTCGCCAGGAGGTTTCCGACATCTTGCGCGGTGGTGAGGGCGTCGTTCGCCACGTTGTCGCTTTCGGCAGCCTCGCCAGTCAACGGTGAGTGTCCCGGCAGACCACGCGCATGGATTCCGTTTGTCGCATACAAGATGTTAGCGAATCGGATGTTTGAACCGCCCTTTTCATCTTCTTGGCCGAGACGTACCTGCAGTTGGTACTCGCCGTGTGTCAGGCCGCCATCAGTATTGGTGATGTCGCCGCTGGCAGGATTACTGCGGACCCGCACAAAGTAGGTCCCGAGGGCCGTGCCGGACCCCGGCAATGGAACTCGCATTCCCGGATCATTTGGATTTGTTGAATAGAAATCGCCACCCAAACGGTCGTCGTGGATCACATTGTGAGCCGTGACAGACTGCGAACTCGTCAGCATCTGATTGTTGATCGAGCGGGCCAGCAAGCTGCCATTTTGAGCGATCAATTCCACCACAGCATCCAAAGACGCTGCGGTGCGATCGACGTCGAGCCACACCTCAGTGCCAGGAACTGCCTTGAAGCTAAACACGTCCACATCGGTCGGATCATCCACGGCGATGAAGCCGTTGACGGTATAGCCCAGCGCGAGATTTTCATCACCGCTCTTCTCATTCGGTGCTAACTGGCCGAGGAACTGCGCGAGAACGGGAGTTCGGTTCTGATCAATACCATCCGCGAAGGACGGTTCCTGTTCGTTCACCACAACCACGTTGCGGTCATTGCTGTACTTCTCAAGCAAGATTCCGCGCCAATCGCCCGGTGTCGCATCCGTTGCATCGCTATCGTTGTTGGTATCGCTGTGCGGTAGCCCATCGACGGAGAAACTCGCACCTTGCGAATCGTCACCCAGCGATGTGAGGATCACCGGGAAATCGGCAAATCCGAGCACCTGCAGCGTGCCGCCGATCCGATCATCGATGTCGAGTGCCGTCCCGCTCGCAGTGAAACCGGTGACTTGGCCATTCGTATTGGCAGGATCGTTCGGATTACTCCCCAGCTTCACGACTAAGCTCTCGCTAGGACGGCTCTGCAGCCGCAACCCGCTGAACGTGTGATGGTTCAGGACGACGATCTCGTCTCGCAACACATGCACGATATCGGTATCGTCCCATACCGTTTCCGTTGTCAGTTCTTCACCGCGCACCTCCATGCCGTTGCCGCCGTTGTTATCGACCAAGTTGCGGCGAATCAGCGGACCTCGATTGTTGGTGAAGATGGGGGCATTGCTGGTCGGGTCACGAACCAGATCCACGGCACCTGTCGTTCGCCCGTAGTCGCGCAGCACCGTGCTAGTCAATGCATTCGCATTGATGCTGATCATGTGGGTGCCCAGCGGAAAATGAGTGGGCGTTAGCGAATTGTCGTGGGTGTTGTTGCGGAAGATGTTGTCGATGATGATCGGCTGAGCACCGCGGACAAACACCACGGCTTCTGTGTTGGTGCCGCGCCCGTTGCGATTGCTGCTGGCCAAACCGGAGGAGTTATTCTCCAGAATGCTGTTCGTCAGTCGCAGATCAGCCTGATGTACTTCGATCGTGTTGAATTGATCGAAATCACCGTCGATCGGGATCTGCCCGCCGGCGTTGGTAATCAAGACGTGATCGAGACTGACGCTGGCGCCAGCGTTGAAGATCAGACCGCCCCATTGGCCCGGCGCGGAGCTGGATGCCGTGCCGTCATTGGTCAGATCGAACGTTCCACCCGCACCAAAACCATCATCGCGGCGCGAGGTGAATACGATCGGGCGCTCCGCCGTTCCTTCCGCGATGAATTGGGCACGGCCGGGCTCGGCTTCGATGCGAGAACCTTCGAGCTTGACAACGATGCCAGGATCGACTTGCAAACGAGCCAGCGGTCGGCTTTCGATTACCGAAGACGACACGACGGAAGTTATAACGGTCGAATTGTTACCCAACGCCAGCGAAGACGTAGCAGCATCGTCAAAGTCGGTTGCTGCAAAGGGGTCCAGATGCAGCAAGGGAACGTTGTTGCCCGTGTTTTGCCCCACGAATTCAATGCGGATCGGAGACGCTGGCAACGGGCCGCCGGTGACAATGATGTCGGCAGGTACGTGAAAGGTTGTGATCTCACCGCGTTCGGCAGTGTTAATGTTGAACAGGTCTTCCAACTGGCTGCGGATACTGAAGACCACCGGGATAAAGTCGTTTTGCACCGTTGGCACAATGGTTCCGCCGACGCCGGACACCGAACTGAATTCCACCGACAGCGGATTCATGTCAGTTCCAGCGAAACGCCCGCGGAATTCTATATCGACGGCAGCCGGCAAGTTGCCGCCGGTAACCAACACGTCACCCGGTTGGATGTCGCCGATGTCTTCCAATGCGGCTGCGATATCTCCAGGAGAGGCATTGAAGCCGATCGAACTCGAGATCGTCAGCGTCTGTAGCTCGTTGTCAGTGATCTGAGGAGTCAAACTGGAGGTACCATCCGTGAGCGTCGACTCGACAACTTGCATCACGTGGACATTCAACCCGGCGTATCGCCCCGCGAACACCACTCTCAGAGTGTTCGGTAAAGGACCGCCGGTGACAACGACATCACCGGGTTCGATGTTGTCCATATTCTCTAAGGCCATCATCAACTCGTTGTCGCTGGCGTTGAACCGAACCGGAGTCGAAATGCCGACGCGGCCATCGGGCGACTCAAAGGCGAGCCGGAAGTCACCCTGTATTGGCGAACCACTCAACAGAACTGTCTGCACTTCGTTCTGTAACGCCAGCATCAGCGAACCCGACGTTGCCACACCAGGTATCTCGAGGCGTTGTGTTTCGTTCGAGTTGTCATTAGCCGGCGCGTTAAAGGCGATAGGCCGAGTTTTTTCGCCATCGAAAGTCAGCGTAAACGTATCACCTGGGTTCGGTGTGCCGGCGATGAGGATTTCCTGAATTTCATCAGACACGACCGGGCCGCCTGGCGCGCCGACGATCTGCAAGTTCTCCGTGATGACGTGCGTGACGTCGCGGTCATCAAAGCGGGCAGGAACTTCGAGCTTATCAATCGGAACACCCGACTGTGTCTCGATCCTGATAAAGAGGCCATTGATCGAGTTGTTGATCAGGCGGTTGTTGTGCAAATCAGGGCCGACTCGATCCAGTGTGTCTTCGAAACTGTTGGGATCTGCGGAGATCGCCGCGGACGCGCTGTGAGTGATCAAGTTGTGGGAGATCGTCGGGCGAGCGGTCTCGAGGTGAATGGGTGTGAACAGCGACTCGATCGAATCGACCTGAACCTTGCCACCGCCGTTGTTCATATCGGCGTGGTTGAGCCAGTTCAAGAAGATACCGTCTTGCTCAAGATCCGAATCATCGCGGAAGACGATGCCACCCCAATCGCCGGGCATCGGAGGTGGCCCCACGTCGTCGCTATCGCCGCCCACGGCGTCGTTATGGTACGAACGGAAAAAGACGGACGAATGCGGAACACCGAGGACTTGAATCGCTGACCCGCGACGGTCTGCCGTTGGCGAAGACGTTCCCGCATCGAAGACAATGTCTTGCGATTTGAAAAGCACGCCTTCATCGATCATCACCATCACGCCCTGAGGCACTTCGAATGTCGTCCCGTCAGGCAATGCTCCACCGGCACCGTCCAAACCAAGCAAGTAAGGTGCGGCGTTACCAGGATAGTTGGTGACGTCGCCATTGCCGATGATTCGCACCAAGCTGGGTGTCGTCACAAGGACGGGGGCACCACTAACATCCAGAGCGGTCAAGTTGGGAGTGGCGGGCGACAGTTGTACGTAGAGTTGCGTCCCCGAACCCATCTTCGTCGCGGTGACGTCCAAGTTACCAGCCGCGTTCACGCGATTGACCGCCGCCTCAATCGCGAGCGCCACCGCATCGGCGGACAGAGGCATTGTCGTCCCGCTACCGATCGCCACTTCCGAGCCGGTTCCAGTTCCGATGGTGTCCGTGAACGTGAACGTCACGCCCTGGTTACTACCGTCGTCAATCGTGAAACTGTCCAGTCCGGTTTGAATCGCAGCGCCCCCGTCAGGAGGCACGACGATCCGGAAACGGGACAGGAGCAGCGCGTCGTCAATATCACTGTAGGGGTTCTGAACCGTTCCATCGGGAACTACGCTCGGGCTTGTCTTGTCAACGAAGATCGTGTTGCCAACCTGGAACCAGAAGTCTAAGTCGCCGCCGGGCAACCCGTCGCTGTCGCCATCTAACGCCAACCCATCCACGGTGCCAATTGCCGCACTTAGGCTTTTGCTGATCAGCAACTCTTCAGGGTTAATGCCACCGCTGATGGCGTTGAGTGTCGTCCCGCCTGCTAGATTAACGCGAGTGCCGCTGCTGCTGGCACTTGGATCAAAGCCTGCATCGCGAATCGCCTCTGCCAATACTCTCGCGAAGTCTTCTGGCTTGGAACTCGCGGTAAACGGAACGGCCACATCTCCACCGGCAGCCGGCGGCGAATTCTCCAAATCGAACACGAAACGCTCCGTCACTGCCCCCAGCGCCAACTCGACAAATTCGCCATCGGCGATCTGATTGCCACCAGCAAGAAACTCGAATGCCGGAGCCTTGTCGGTCAGAGACGACTTGGCCGCGGGCTCAAACCCCAACACCAGATCGTACTGCCCGTCCGTCCCGCCACCGCCACCAGTATCTGATACGGCAGGGTCATAGTTCGTGTTGCCGGTGCTACTGACACCGATGTAGTAGGTGCCAGCCTCCAACTCCAGGCCGATGAACGAATCGGCACCGAAGTAGTCGTCGTTCTGCGCCACCAATTCCCGAGTTGGCTCTCCGCCGACATCAGTCTCGCGATACAGACGCAGCGCGGTGTTGAGCAGGCTAGAACGTTGCTGCCGTTCGGCGATCGTTTCTGCCGAGAAGAATCCAGTCTCGGGAATCTCGAGCTTGAACAGATCGATGTCTGTGCTATCGGGACGGTATAGACGCTGGAGGTGCACGATATCGTGATCGCCGGGGAACACGGGTTCGATCGGATTACCGGACAAGCCGCTGCCACCCGGGACCGTGTTCGCACCGAGATCACCCATGATCGCCGGCAGGTCGTACGCGTTACCGAGGCCCAACGAACGACCGATCATTTGGAACATGGTCAAGAACCATTTTCCGCCGTACTCAAAGCTACCGTGGTCCAACTCATTGGAATCGACGATCGCCGCCGCTAGGCCGATATTCGTTCGCCCAGCGATCCCAAACGGCTCGCCCGGTCCGACAGGAGTCGATTCATTGACGGCTCGCAGGTCACCCGAAACGACCGTTAAACCGGAGAACGACGTCTCGCGGAACTCGATTCCCGTTGCCTGGCTAATGAGCTCAAAGATCTCACGAACGCGTTGCTGCTGAATGTCGTTGTTGACAAGGTTGTTGTGGAGATCGTTGCCCTGGGGGTCTGTGCCGTAGACGTCCTGGAAGTTGTAATCAACGACTGTAATGCCTGGGTTATCATCCGAGATTCGGCCCAGATTCAGGCCGTCGTGCAAATCGTCGGCATCCGCTGTTACGCCGAGATCGAATCCGTCCTCGAATCCGCCGAAGTCCGTTGTCGTAAATCCAGGCGGGACGGGGCCGAGGTGATCCTCCGGCGGAATGTGCCGATGACCCGGTTCATCATTTCCACCCGGGAAGTCTGGCAAGGTAGTAAACGCACTCTGCTCGCTGATCTCTGCTGATAGGGACTTCTCCGCTGTGCCGAGGACGCCGAGATCGACTGCGGTGTCGAAGCTCGAATTGTCGTCGTCTAGCCATCGGACCTCGGCACCGTTGGGGTGCACAATGGCCGGAGTATGGTGGGTGCCTCGCACAACCGTCAGCACGGCGTTACCGGTACTCGGAACCGTCACGCCGGTCACCAACATCTGTTCGTCTTCGATCGCTACTGTGAACGGCACCGTGGGTAGAGCCGACGCATCGGCAACCTCGATGGTCGTTACATTGCCGTTCGAAACCATCGCAGCAAGGACCGTCGTTGCAGCCAACGGATTCCGGTCAACGTTGACAGTGAGGACATAAGAACCCGTCGTGCCAGTGGCTGTCGTACTACCCGAGCCAGCCACTGCCGGGTCGTAAGAGGTGTTCTCGCGCCCCGCGACGCCGATGTAGATCGTTTCGGCGGAAAACGCCGAGCGAGTTTCCACTACGGTCACTTGTCCGGGACTGACATTGTCTGTAACGACCAGGCCGGAGATTGGCTGGCGGGCATAGGTAGCCGCAAACTCGATATCGATCGGGCTTGTCGATAGCGGACCGCCCGTCACGATCACATCACCGGGATTGATCGTTGAAAGTAGTTCGAGTGCCATCTTGACGTCTATGTCGGTTGCCGTAGGTAAGATTGTTCCGGTCGTTTCGACGGACGTTCCGTTATCAAACGACAACTGGAAGTTGCCTGTAGCCCCAATTCCGTTGATCGACAACGTTTGGATCTCGTTGACGCCTGCCGAGGTGTACTCGATCACGTCGGGCGAATCTGGCGCCGCTACGGTCAGATCCGTGAAGGCCAGTGGATTCCCCGCTGCGTCGAAGAGTTGAATTCCCGTGTCGTGGACTTGTTCGGGATCGACCGTCACGGTGATGGTCGCGTCAAACGGCAACTTTGCCCTGAATAGATCGACATCGTTTCGAGCGTCAGCGAGAGTTGTGAGATCCGGCACGTTGTCGCCGGTGAAGCCCAGGGTCGCAAAGTCATCGACGCCTCGGCTGAAGTCAAAGAGGGTTCCGAGATCAATCGACGTGGTAAGGGTGTCATTGGACTCGTCCGAAGTGCCAATGGTCAAGCGATGCGTTCCACCCGGCAGATCATTGGTAAACGTCAGCGTGGCGACATTGTTGACCGCGTCGTAGCTGACCGACTCGGGCAAGAGGAGCACGTCGTCAGCCGGTGTCAGCGTCGCGTTCGTATCGGTAACGCGGTAGAACGATCGATTCTCGGCGTCCGCCGGGTCCAACTCGTCTTGGTTGAAGTGAACGATGATCGTCTTGCGATCTTGATCGAGTAATTGGCTGACGGCAAATGTCGGAACGCCGCTCGGTACGACGATGTTGCTGACGTCTCCTTCGAGAAGTGGAACAGGCACGCCGTCGTACTGACCGGTAAACACGACCGTCCATGCGCCCAGCGCCGGATTCGGTTTCGTCACCGTCACATCGCCGGAGTTGATGTTCGGCAGCAATTCCAACGCTGTGCGAACTTGAGCATCCATTGCGTTGTATGGCAGCACGCCCGTCGTCTCGCCACCGAACGTCAGCGTAAAGTCTCCGCCGGTCGGACCTCCCGAAAGTGTAATCAGTTGTGTATTGCGAGAGACTGGCTGAGGTATGACGGAGATCACCTGGGGTGCCAGATCCAATTCGAAATTCCGGGCCAGATCGGTGCCCATGCTGAACGCTTCGCCCAAGACGTTGGCAAGCGGAAGCCGAAAGCCGTCGGTAAGAGTCAGCGAGGTGGGATTCACGGCAGTTGTTGCAATGTCCGCCTGCTGGTTGCCAGTCAACTCGACAGCAACCAGTGAGTCAATCGAGGGGTCATTCGCCATCGCATCGCGCAAGCCGGCTGCCGTTGTAGGGTTCGTCGCATTGGAGTTCAGGTCGATCTCGATGATTGATCCATTGAGAGTCAGCACGACGCCAGCAAACAGTCCACGATCCGACTTCGTGATGACAATCGGTGTGCCGTTCCCCAGTGTGCCGGGGCGGCGAGATACGAACTTTGCTTCAACGTCGTTCGATGGGTCAAGGTCAGACGATGTGCCGAAATCCGTCGCTGCGGACGCGGCTGTCGAGACGCCGAGCAATTCCAACCGATAGTCATCATCCGGTAGCGTTTCCGCGAAACGCACGATCACTTCATTCGCATCGTCGCCCAGCCCGACAAAGCCCGGCAAGATCGTCTCGTCGTTGGCACCACCTAACGTAATCCGGCGACCGCTGGTCACTCCGCTGACATCCACTCCAGGTGCACCCACCGTGAGCGTAGCAATGACGAGCGCGAGTGCTTGCGAATCTCCGTTGATTGCATCGACGACTTCCCGCGCGGTGCTGCCAACTGCGACCGCCCCGCTGCCCGCGTCGGTGTTCAAGTCAAGCGAGATCGTGTTGCCGTTGACCGAAACGTTCACGCCGGCACCAGGCCCACGATCGCTTGTCGTCGCGACGATCGTGATTCCGTTCCCGGCAGTTCCGGAAGTGACCGCGGCAAACGAGATGTTAACACCTGCTGTATCGAAATCAGAACTTGCGCTCGCCGCCCCCGCACCGTTGAGAACCAAAGGCGATACGTTCTTCGCGCCGCCCAGAACGGTCACACCGGGAAACGTCACTGTGCCGGTGTCGCCAAGATTGGTATTCGCCTGAAGTGGATCGATCGAGGCTTGAACGAGCGAACTAGCTTGGCTGTTGATCGCGTCCCGAACCTGAGCAGCAGTTGTTCCCCCTTCGTCTAATTCAATCGTGACGTTATTGCCGACAATGGTTACGCCTGGCCCCGTTCCATTTCGCGGTGCCGAAGTGAAGCTGACGGTAACGCTGTTTCCACTCTCACCTCCGGCCGATGCGACCAAGTCAATCGGTACTAGCGTTCCGCCCGCGTCGAACACTGCTTGAGCCGAAGCGCGACGGACTGCAGGCGTGATGTCCTCCGCCGGATTACCCGACAGAAGCTCACCCGTTACAAGCGAAGTTGCTTCCGCATTCGCGCTCAGCGCATCAAGAAGATCTTGCGCGGTGCTTTCGTTGCCCGCGTTGAGATTCAAGTCAACAATGATCTGTCCACCGACGATGCCGACGGATGGAAGGCCTTCTTTGCCGTGGTCACTGCCTGTTAGAACGAGCGACACACCATTGCCCGTGACGCCAAGACGAGCTGCCTCGAAACCAAGAACGATAGCCCCATCTGTATTGAAGTCCGACGCAATCAATGCGGGAGTAAACGTCGAGTCCAGCCCCGCACGCGTTAGTTGAATTCCTGTCGCTATCGTTGCCGGATCGATCACCTGCCCTGGACTGAACTGCAACACCAACTCACGAGGTGCCTCGTTCAGAACGCTATGCTCGTCAAGAAATCCGCCCGTATTGGGGCGCACAGCAAGCAAACTGGGCCCCGCCGCAAGTAGTTGCCGTGGCTCGAGACGCTCCAGATTTAAGGAGCGCCCGCGCGCGGATTCTTTGATGATGTTCTGCCGACGTTTGCGAGTACGCTGCGAGTCGTCAAGGCAAGCGTACTTCTTAGGCGTAGCCATGTAATTCCCTTCGAATAGGGACGGCGGAGGTGCAAAACATACAGCAACGAAAGGGGTTACGTTCCGCGCCCAACGGCGTGGCCGTCACTCCTCAGTCGTTGTAAGTCCTTTAATGACACTTTGTTTCTGCAGATTCCATCGATTATAGTTGCGGGGTAAGTCATTTCAAGAAATTGGCACCCCTTTGCCAAGTCGCGAACAAATAACATGTCTTCACATCCCTCTAAGGGGCTATTTGTGGCGATGCTTGGCCTAATACAACAGTTAATAAATGTGCAATATGTGGTTATCTCCCTCCCGCCGGGATATTCGTCGCGCCCCGCACTATCACCCCGAGTCAGGGCATAGTTGACGCGGGTGCCCTCGGCTTTGTTCCCTCGGCAAGTTGTTTGATTCGAGACGATGTGTGGCGATTGAGATCGTGCGGCCCTAGAATGCCGGTCTCAACGGTCTCCGGAAACTGGCCAGGATTAGAAGCATGTCAGAGCAGATTCCCATCATCGATCGTCGCAGTTTTCTAACCGGTTTGGGGGCGGGAAGCGCAGCTCTAGCCACACTCCTGGCTAGTGATGCTCTCTGCGATACAGCAACGGTGGAGTCCGACGGATTAGGTGGTCTCCCACACTTCGCACCGAAGGCAAAGCGGGTCATCTACCTCTTCCAGTCCGGCGCTCCTTCGCAGATGGATTTGTTCGATCACAAGCCCGGCTTGGCCAATCGACGAGCAGACGAACTTCCCGACTCGATTCGGCAGGGCCAGCGTCTGACCGGAATGACCGCCAGCCAAGCCAGCTTTCCTGTTGCACCGAGCATGTTCAAGTTCGCTCAGCACGGCGAAAGTGGAGCGTGGCTGAGCGAGCTACTACCACACACCGCCAAGCTCGCTGACGAGCTTTGTTTTGTGAAGACACTTCACACCCAAGCTATCAATCACGATCCAGCGATCACATTCTTCCAGACTGGAGCGCAGCTTGCAGGCCGGCCCAGCATGGGAGCCTGGTTGTCATACGGCCTTGGCTCGATGAACGAGAACCTGCCGGCGTTTGTTGCCATGGTGTCGGCGCCAACAGTAGGGAGCGGTGGCCAGCCTCTCTACGATCGATTGTGGGGGAGTGGATTCCTGCCGACGAAGTATCAGGGAGTGAAGTTTCGATCTGTCGGCGACCCCGTTTTGTACCTGTCAGATCCACCGGGGACGGACAAAGCAATGCGGCGAAGAATGCTGGACGACTTGGCAAGACTGAACGCAGTGAACCTAGAGAAATTCGGCGACCCCGAGATCTCGACCCGCATTGCGCAGTACGAATTGGCGTTTCGTATGCAATCGTCGGTGCCGGAGTTAACTGACGTCACCCAGGAGCCAGAGCACACTTTTGAACTCTACGGAGACGCGGCGAAGAAGCCTGGCAGCTATGCCTATAACTGCCTGCTGGCGCGGCGTCTGGTCGAGCGTGGCGTGCGCTTCGTGCAACTCTTTCATCGCGGCTGGGACCAGCACACAAAGCTTCCCGAGGGCATTCGCACGCAATGCAACGACACGGACCAAGGCTCTGCGGCGCTAATTCAAGATCTTAAACAACGCGGCTTACTGAAAGACACGCTCGTCATCTGGGGCGGCGAGTTCGGACGGACTGTTTACTGCCAAGGCAAGTTAACGGCAGACGACTACGGTCGCGACCATCACCCGCGTTGCTTCTCGATCTGGATGGCAGGCGGTGGCGTGAAGCCGGGTGTGTCGTACGGCCAGACTGACGATTACAGCTACAACATCGCGGAGAACGCCGTCCACGTACACGACTTGCACGCCACGATGTTGCATTGTCTCGGGATCGATCACGAGCGTCTGACCTTCAAATTCCAAGGCCGCTATTATCGCCTGACCGACGTCCACGGAAGGGTCGTGCCGGAACTGCTCGCATAGCTAGTACCGGACATCATTGGATTTTGTCAGTAGGACGGAGTTGTACTCGTTTCTTTTCCCGGTAGGAGTGCAACTCCGACCTACAGAATCGAGTGACGTCCAGTATTAGCGACTATACCTCGATCCCCAGACCGCTTGCCGTTTCTACAATCTGCTGCCAGGTATTGTCGTCGAGTTCGATGCCGTTGGCAGTGCGGTCGGTTCGGTTGCGGGCCTCGATTTCGCCCGGCATCAGAATGTCGCCGTCCGGCGTCACCGGCGCCGAAGTTTTGACGTAATCAATGAAGCGTTTTATCTCGGCTTGCAGTTCTGTCTTGTCGGCGAAGAAGCTCGGGTCGAGATAGATCGACAGCATGCCATTGTGCAAGCGATCGGCGTTCTTCGGATTCGTGCAATCTCCGCCGGTAAGTGCACCCGCCATCATCTCGGCGATGATTCCAAGCCCGTAGCCCTTGTGAGCACCAAACGGCAAGATTGCTCCCGGGTCGGAATAGAACGTTCCAGGATCAGTGCTCGGATTTCCCTTCGCGTCGATGATGCAGCCCTCTGGTAACTGGACGCCCTTGTTCAACGCCACCTTGATCTTGCCCTCGGCGATCATACAAGCCGAGATGTCGAGCACGATTGGATCACGGCCATCGACAGGCACCCCAGCAGCGATTGGATTCGCCGACATGCGTCGTTCGATGCCGCCAAAGGGCGCAACAAGAAGACCCTTGCCAGACGTGTTGACATAGTGCAGCGAGAACTTTCCTGCCTCGGCAGCCATCTGAGGCCAGTCTCCAATCCTCCCGAGATGCCCCACGTGACGCAACGCAATCGCCGACACGCCGTACTTACTGCACTTGTCGATTCCCATCTGAACCGCTTGCTCGCCAATGCTTTGTCCGAATCCGGAACAGCCGTCAACGACTGCCATCACATCGTTCTCGAAGACAACCTCGATCGTCTGATTCGGCACCACCAAACCATCACGCAGCCACTCGATATATGGCTTGATACGGATCACGCCGTGCGAGTCGTGCCCCACGAGATTGGCTTCGACCAGATGTCGCCCAACCCGATTGGCTTCTTCCTCACTGCAGCCAGCTGCGGCGAAGATCTGGGAAGTGACGTTGATCAGTTCGTCCGGGGCGATTCGCATCTTGGTCTCCAAGCTGGTAGGCCTTCATGTTTAGAGATCCGTGCAGAGGCGACGGGTCTGCGGAAAGACGGCAATTATGCGGGTTTTGATGGGCTATTGTAGCGGTTCCGCGTTTCGCTTCACCCCATCGACGCAGCAAACGTGCTCCGTGCGTCCCGATCACATCCACGCCACTGTCTATACGGCGATGGGAACGGATCCGAAGCTGCATTTGCTCGACCACAGCGGACGCCCCATACGAACGATCGAAGATCCGACCTCCGATCGAAGAGTTGCTGTAGGTCGGCTAGGCCACCGTAGGTCCACCCTCGCCGAGGGGACTGGTTCGCGTCTGCCGTTTCCCGCGTTGCTGGTTGACGTTTGGCGCGGTGCCACTACCGTCCAGCGCTGGTCTCTCTCGGCGAGAGAGACCTACAAAGCGGTGTTCATTTCGGCTTTGTTCGTAGATAATGCAGAGTCAGCACGGTCTGTCTTGGAAATGTAGACCCGCACAAAGCCGCTGCCGCATTTGAGTCAGGGATGTCCGAATCGCTTGCCAACCGCGCCTTTCCGCACGTTGTCATCCGCGCCTCGGCCGGAACGGGGAAGACGTTTCAGCTATCGAATCGATACCTGGCTCTGCTGAATGCCGGCGTGCCGCCCGATCGCATCCTGGCGACCACCTTCACTCAGAAGGCTGCCGCTGAGATCCTGGATCGGATCGTGATGCGGTTGGCCGAAGCGGTCTTCGATGACCTCGCGAGAGCGGAATTGAGTTCGTTTCTCGGTTCGCAGCCACTCGACCGCGACCGTTGCGAGACACTGCTGGCCGAACTGCTTCGCAATCTGCACCGCTTACATGTCAGCACGCTCGACAGCTTCTTCGCGCGGATGGCGCGCAGCCTGAGCTTGGAGATTGGGCTGCCACTGGCATGGCAGATCGTCGATCCGTTGCAAGATGCGACGTTGCGTGATGAAGCCATCGAAGCGGTCATTCACAAAGAGAACACGGCCGACCTCGTCACGCTCACACATTTGCTGACAAAAGGCGAGGCGTCGCGCACGGTTGGGCAATTGATACGCAGCACCGTCAACGACCTGGAGACACTCTATCAAGAAACGGATTCTGAGGCGTGGCAAAAGGTCCCTCGACACAAACCGATGGACGAAGGCGAGTCGCTGCTGTTACTGGAAGAACTGCGAACGCTGGAGTTGCCGGATAAGCGATTCGAACGCGCTCGGGATGCGGACTATCAGCGAGCGATGCTTGGTGATTGGGAGAAGTTCATCACCACCGGCATCGCCGCCAAGATCTTGGCCGGTGCAGAACTGTTCTACAAGAAGCCGATTCCGGCGGACGCGGTGTCGGTCTATGCCAGGCTGCTGGAACACGCACGAGCTTTACTCGTCAACCGGGTTGCCGTGCAGACCGAGGGATCTCACGATCTGCTCAAGCAGTTCGACGCTGAGTATCGAGAGGTCAAGCAAGATCGCCGCGCGACTCGCTTCGCCGACATTACGCGGTCCCTCGGACAACCGCTACGCGACACGACGCCGGTTGCCGCGAACGAATTGTATCGACGATGGACGTTTCGGCTCGACACACATATCCACCATCTACTCTTGGACGAATTCCAAGACACGGCTCCGATTCAATGGGAAGTCCTGCGGCCCTTCGCGGAGCGAATCACCCAGCGGTCCGAGACAGGGTCTTTCTTCTGCGTGGGCGATACGAAGCAGGCGATCTACGGTTGGCGAGGCGGCGTGGCGGAGATCTTCGATGCGATCACGGCAGAGTTGCCGGACCTTGAGCCACAAGAACTCAATACAAGTTTTCGTTCGTCCCAAACCGTCATTGATTCCGTCAACCGGGTCTTCCAGTCCCTCGATCAACACTCGAACCTTGGACGTTCGGCACCAGCGATATCTCGCTGGCAGACGCGATTCGAAGAGCATTCGACCGAGCGAAGTGAACTCCCTGGTTTCGCCTGCCTCGTAACGGCGCCTTCCTCCGACGAACTCTTGGATTTCGCGGCGGATCAAGTCGCGTCGCAGGCGAACGCGGCCCCGACCTGCACGATCGGCGTGTTAGTTCGGCGGAATGAAACTGTCGGCAAGCTGATTAGCCTGCTTCGCGATCGCGACGTCTTTGCGAGCGAGGAAGGCGGCAACCCGCTCACGGATTCCGCCGCCGTTCAACTTCTCCTTTCGCTTGCTCGGCTGGTCGATCATCCCGGCGACACCATTGCACGGTTTCACGTTGCCACTTCTCCTATCGGTCCCGAAGCCGGCTTGTCGGATCACGCCGACTCTTCCACCGCGTGGTCGGTTAGTCAAACGCTGCGACGATCACTGATCGAGCGAGGCTATGGCCCGACGGTCTCGGATTGGGCCGAGTTAGTTGCTCCACATTGCGAACCTCGCGACGCCAATCGGGTGGCTCAGCTTGTCGAATTGGCGTTTATGTACCAAAGCAAGGCCACCGGCCGTGTTGACGATTTCATCCGCTTCGTCGAAAACGAACGAGTCGCTGACCCGACCACGGCACATATTCGGGTGATGACGATTCACCAAGCAAAGGGATTGGAGTTCGACATCGTTGTCTTGCCGGAGTTGGATGGCCGTCTGGCAGGTCAACCCGATTCGTTTGTGGTCCACCGCGAAACGCCAACGAAGGCTGTGGATCGCGTCTGCCGCTACGTCAACACCGACATTCAGCAGTTGTTGTCCAAGCCTTTCCAAGACATGTTTCAAGCAGCGACCGACCGCGTTGTCACCGAGTCGCTATGCGTGTTGTACGTCGCTCTGACGCGAGCCGTCCATGCGTTACAGATGATCATCGCCCCTTCAGCTTCCAACGAGCGGCTACTTCCTCGTACCTACGCCGGCTTGCTTCGAGCCACTTTACGGGACGACGAGCCAGCAGTCGCGAGCACTGTTCTGTACGAACATGGCGATCCGACATGGTCACGGCGTCTGAGCGCGTCGGGCGACGAGGATGCCGCGGAAACACTTCCACTACGGGAAGAGATCCGTCTCGCGCCGTCAGCCGCAGACCGTCGCCGCGGGTTGGAACGCCGCAGTCCTTCAAGCCTGGAAGGCGGCTCTCGCGTCGGACTTGCAAGTATCTTCGGCACGCGCCAATCGGCGGCCATGTTGCGAGGCTCTATCATTCACGCCTGGTTCGAGTCGATTGAATGGTTTGACGAGAATGAGCCGACTGAGGACGAGCTACTTGGAACGGCGAAAGCGTTGTTGTTTGGAGCATCAGAACGATTGGATGTCAGCGAGATGCTCGCAGACTTTCGACAGATGTTGAAGGACCAGACAATTGCTCACACGCTCTCCAAGCAAGCTTACGACGACCTGGTTGGTCTCGGCTTCGAACCGGCTCTTGCCGGCAGGGTTAAACAGCCATGGCATCTTGTCGTTGAGAACGAGCGAACCTTCGCGGTTCGGCATGGCAGCCAGATGCTCAACGGAAGCATCGACCGCATCGTATGGCTCTATTCAGGCGAGCAACTAGTGGCGGCCGATGTGATTGACTACAAAACGGATCGCGTTCCGAATCAACAAGTCTTGACAGAGAAAGTAGCGTTCTATTCGCCACAGCTAGAGGCTTATCGCTCGGCCGTTTGCCGGATGTCCGGACTAACCCAAGGCCAAGTGTTGACTCGGCTGCTGTTTGTCGGAGAGGGGAAACTGGCGAACGTGTAGGAACGCAGCTCTTTTGGAACAAACAGATTACCCCCCACCTACACGCGCGGATGGCAGAGCCGACCCACGGATGAGTTTGTCCCGCGTCCATCTCTCCGGGTCATTGGGCTCGACGCGTAAGATCTGTCTCAGGCCACGCCGAGAAGGTCAGTCGCGCCGGCTTCCAATCCGCGTGAGCAGCTTTTCAATCCGCCCAAGGCGCTCGTGCAACTCATCGACTTCCTCGCTGAGTTCGCGAACTCGATGATGCAGTTCCTCGTGAGCGCGATCGTGCTCATGATGGCCATGCTCTTGCTCCAACTCCTCGGCGCGGTGAAGCACGTGTTCGGCTTCGTCGTGCAGCCCCGCGGCTCGCAAATGCTCAACGGCCTGATGGAGGTGCTCGATGCGTTCGCCTTGCGGTTCCTCGCGGCGTTCGTCATGAACACGGATTTCGGCGACCACGTTGCGACGATCGATGCCCGGACCGTCAAGTTCTACACGCGCTGCGTCCAGGAGCCTTTCCGCTTCCTCGAAGTGCTTTCCGTGGTGAAGCTGAATACTGTCATGCAGCTGTGCTTGCAAACGCCTTGCCGCGTCTTGCCGACCACCGCGAAGCAAGTCCGCAATACGTTCATTGATCTCGTGCAGACGCCTTTCGAATCCTTCGCCCGCAGGTCTCTCTCGCCGTTCGGCCCTTTCGGGCTCTCGCTTTGCCTGCTGTTCTCTGATCGCTTGAAGCAGTCCTTCCGCCTTCTTGCGTAGCTCCGCCGCGTCCTTCTTGTGCCCAGCGTCACTCGCCTCTTCGGCTTGGTTCATCAGCGCGGCCACTTTCTCTCGCAACTCATCTGTTTTGCGATCGTCCGCCACCGACACCGAGATAATGCTCGAAACCAGCAGGCTCAAGCCAATCAAACCAGTTGTTAGTGTGTTGCGCATAAGTCCGCTCCAGAGCTGTGGGAAGTGGTAGTTTCTTAGTGTAGTGTAGTCGGGCACGGCCTCGACGACGACAGCCGGGCAGATCGCCGGTCATTTCTATCCAAGACGCCTCTGGTCGGCGAAGAACGAAGTCAGGATCTGGCCACACGTCTCGGCCAAGATACCGGGGATCACTTCCGCCTTGTGATTCAAGCGATTATCGTCAAGCAAATGGAACAAAGTGTTTACGGCTCCCGCCTTCGGATCGGTCGCGCCGTAGACGACACACGGGATCCGAGCCTGCAAGATTGCCCCCGCACACATCGGACACGGCTCGAGCGTGACGTACAGGCGACACCCCTCAAGACGCCAGTCGCCTAAGGCTTCCGCGGCCTGAGTGATCGCGATCATCTCGGCGTGGGCTGTCGGGTCGTGCAGTTGTTCACGTTGATTGTAGGCGGCGGCGACGACTCGCTCGCCGTGTACGATCACCGCGCCGACAGGAACTTCATTCTGCTGGCGAGCCTCCTCGGCCTGCATCAACGCCATCCGCATGTAGCTTTCGTGCACGAACTTGCCCCACTCTACTTGCTGATCTCGCGGATCTGCAGCTTTCGCAAGGCCGAGCGAGTCTCCCATGCACAAATACCGAAGGGTTTGGAGAGATTCACCTCGCTGCGAGTCGAGATTTTTTTGCCGACGATATCTTGATCGATGACGTGGTCATCATCGATCCAAGCGTCCAGCTTCTCCGGTGTAACACGAAGACGGATCTTGTACCAACGTTCCTTCTTGAAGTTCATGAAGGTCGTCGTATCGTTCTCCGAGGCATCACTGCCATCGATACTCGATATCCCGACGACTGCACCGCCCCAACCTCCGATGATGAAGCTTGCGTGAGACTCTGCAACGGGAAAAGTCATTCCGCAAAAGAAATCAACGCCGTCAACTCGCATCGCTTCCAGACTGACTTCGTAGTTCGTCTTCGGGAACTTGCCTTTGTAAGTGATGCCGGTCAGCGACGAACCGAAGTCCATGTTGATCACGCCATCTTCGACTTCGACATCGCCCTCGCCACCGAAATTCGTGATCTTCCAACCTTCGAGCGTCTTGCCATCAAACAGCGGTTTCCACTTGGAGGCTTTCGACTCTTCGCCAGTCGCCGGGGCCAGAACACATACTAGAAGTAGGAGGCTGTTGGATATTGCCATCGAGAGCGACGCAGGTTTCATGGTAGAATCTCCGAAGATGATGCAAACGGCCGATCCTTGAGCAGCGAGCGACCGTAGTGGAACGACGGGCATTTCAGATGCTGAGTTTACCGTAACCAGCGCCGACGTGCATAGGAAGCCGACTCTTCTTGCCCACCAAACCTAATATGCTTCGATTGTTGACTCTCGGAACGCTCGGTTGCTACTGGACGGCGATCTTCATCGGTACGCACTTGCCGTCTGGCTTGGGCAAGATGCCGAACTTCAACGACAAATGTCTGCACCTTGGAGCATATGCCGGATTGGCGTTCCTGCTAGCGGCTGCGCTGACGGCCTTCCGGCTGAAGCGTGGCACGCTGCTGATAACCTTAGCAGTCGCCGCAGTCTATGGATGCGTTGACGAACTCACGCAGATGCTCGTCAACGGGCGGCAGGCCGATGTCGCCGACTGGGCCGCCGATGTGTTTGGAGCGGGCGTCGGGGCAGTTGCGTTTGCCGTTGGGCTTCTGCTCATCACAGGGCGGTTCCCAAACACGGCCAGTTCAGACGAAATCGTCGTCGAGAGTAGCGATCCGACGTAGTACCTCGATTCAATCGATTCTGTAGGTTGACGCTGTACTCCGACCAGGGAAACAGACGGAGTGCAACTCGGTCCTACTCACAAAATCAAACGAACTGAGGTACTAGGCTAAGCTAAGCGATTGTGTAAAAACTACTCCCGTACGACGGACGTCCGTCGTACGAAGCGGGTAATAGTTGCGAACAGCTTCTAAGTTGACAACGAATTACCGCGCACGAGAAAGTCGTCGATTGATCGAATCCTTACGATGGGAGTCTTACATGTCGCGTTCTTGGACCTTGGCTCTGCTGGTCGCCGTTTCGTTCGCCCAGCAGGCTCGCGCGGAAGAGCACTCTGCACTCGAATCTCGACTCCTTGCCGGGCTGAAGTACCTCGCCAGTGATGAGCTTGGTGGAAGGGGTGTTGGCACCGAAGGACTCGATAAAGCTGCAGACTACATCCGAAACGAGTTTTCGCAGGCAGGCTTGCGAACCGACCTGTTTGACGGCCGTCCGTTCCAACAGCTCGAAATCACGCTGAAGTCAGAACTCGGCCCCACGGAACAGAATCGGCTGGCGTTGATCGGCCCAGTGTCAGATTCAGACGAAGACCAGAAGCCTGTCAACTTTGAGTTGGGTAAGGAATTCAACTCTTTAGCCATCGGAGGCAACATCGCTGTCGATGCACCGCTAGCTTTTGTTGGCTACGGTATCACAGCAGCCGACGTAGGCTACGATGACTACGCTGATATCGATGTCCAAGGCAAGGCGGTGATTATCCTTCGCAAAGAGCCAGGGCAAGGGAAGCAGCAGAGCCCGTTCGGTGGCAAGAGCCCGTCACGAAACGCTTACTTCACAACGAAGATCGATAACGCCGTCAAGCACGGCGCGGCCGCCGTGATTTTCGTTAACGACAAATATGGCGTCGATAGTGCGGCGAAGTCATCGCAAAAGAAGTGGAATGACGCTCTAGATCAACTTGTAAAGAAGCGAACCGAGTTTTCTGAAATTGAAAGCCCGAGCGTTGAGCAGACGGCCAAGCATCAAGGTGAGTTGATCGAACTCGTTGGCGAACTGCAAAGATTCGCCGATGCATTGGAATCGGACCACGACGACATCCTTACCGTGCAGGGCGCCGGAACGCAGCCGAAACATGCCAAGCTGCCGGTGTTTTTCGCTCGCCGTGCGTTAGTCGATCGGGCTGTGAAGGCAGCACTTGGCCAAGATCTCACCGCGCTGGAAGCTGCAATCGATGAGGGTCCGCGGCCGCACAGCCAACTCATGGAAGGTTGGACGGCGAATTGCGAAGCGAACATTGTCCAAACGAAAACAAAGATCAAGAATGTTGCCGGCGTGCTCGAGGGTGAAGGTCCGCTGGCTGACGAAACGATCATCGTGGGGGCTCATTACGACCACCTCGGCGAAGGCGGTCCCGGCTCACTCGCTCCGTGGACGAAAGCAATCCATAACGGTGCGGATGACAATGCGTCGGGCACAACGGCCTTGCTTGAAATCGCACGCCGAATGGCGTCTCGCAAAAAGTCGCCAGCGCGGCGAGTTGTCTTCATGGCATTCTCTGGCGAAGAACGCGGGCTGCTTGGCAGCGCGTACTACGTTAAGCAGCCAGCCATTCCGATCGAGAAGACGGTTGCGATGGTGAATATGGACATGATCGGAAGGCTCAAAGATAACAAGCTGATCGTTTACGGAACGGGAACCGCCGAGTCGTTCGATTCGCTCGTCGATGAGACGAACAAACGATACGCGTTCGCCATCAAGAAGGAGCCGAACGGGCACGGTCCGAGCGATCATCAATCGTTCTACCAAGCGAAAGTTCCGGTCTTCCACTTCTTTACCGGAACACACAAGGACTACCACCGACCCAGCGACGACTTCGATAAGATCAATATCGAGGGAATGGCAAAGATTACGAACATGGTCGGCGACATCGTCGAGTCGCTCGCTGATCGCGCAGCAGCACCGAAGTACCTTCAAGTGAAGCGACCACCGCGAGGTAGTGGCAATCGGCCTTACTTGGGAACAGTACCCGATCTCGCGCGAGACGTTGAGGGATATGCGCTGCAGAGCGTTACGGAAGACGGCCCCGCCCAGCAGGCGGGAATCAAAGGTGGCGATGTCATCGTCAAGTTCGGCGAAACTCCAATCAGCAGCCTCGACGACATCGATCAGGCCCTAAGAAAGCACAAGCCAGGCGACGAAGTCAAAGTCATCGTTCTGCGGGACGACAACGAGATTGAAGTCAGCGTCAAGCTGGCACGCCCGAGGTGAGTGTGGTTCACTTCCGGCAACCATCCTACAACACGAGTTGCGTTGCAACGGACATGGCCTAGTTCATCTCGCGTGGAACGGATACGTTCCAGTCTTTCTCGAAAAACAGCTTGCCATCGCGCGTGATGCAGACGCGGACGGTGTGATGAAACGCCTTGGCGTCACTGCGGGTCGTTTCATCGGAATGCACTTCGACGTCGTACTCGGCGCGGCGCACATGAAAACGGCCTTCGGCTGTGAGCACGGCGTCTGCAGGCGATGAGTCACTGACGGTGAAGGCGGATTTCAATTCCAGTCGGTTGTTTGCGTTGCCCGTCTCTACCTGCAAGCGTACGGTCGTCCTCTCTTCGCCCAAGTCCTGAGTGATGGAGTATTCTGTCGGCTTCAGCAGTCGGTCTGGGTCGGCGGGCGGGAGTTGTTGCAAGTCGGGAAGTGGCAGCATCGGTGATTGTCTCGGGATGACAGGCAGGATGATGCGCGAAGCATGTTCGCCGCCGCGATGGATCGAATGAACTCCCGGCTCAGCCGTGGGCCACGCGTTCTGGAAGTCGGCTCCTGCGATGACAACGCGCAGCCGATGACCTTGTTCAAAGATGTACGAAGTCACTTTCAAAGGGACTTCCAGCTCGCAAACCTCTCCCGGGACGAGTGGCTTCGGATGAGCATGGGACTCGCGATGTGTGGCGTTCAAGCCGCCGTACCGGACTAACTTGGCGGTCCCATCCGGCGCGACATCGATCAGCTTCACGCGGAAGTACGCCACACGAGCCGTCGATGACACGAACAGCTTCGCAAGCGGTGTGCCAGTGACTTCGAGTTCTTCCTCGAGCGGGTCCGAAGTGTAGACAAGCGAATTCGCATCGTCGAGCCGCTGGTCCACAGGCATTCCCCATGGCAATACTCCGCCGCCCCAGTGAATCCCCGATGAGATACCTGCACCAGCACGGTAACTCAGATCATCCGAACAACTTTCTTTAGCCGGCGAATCATCAAGGCGATGCGCTGCCAGATACAGGAGACAGTCTTCGCGACGAGCGATCGGCCACTCGGCTTCATTTCGCCATTCGCCTGGTTCTTCAAGAGGCATGCGCACGCTGGGAGGGCTATGGCGACGAACGAATAGAGTGACGGGTGGTTCGTCCATGATTCCATTGTCGATCTCTTTTAGCCAGCGATCAAACCAGCGCAGATAGATGCGGCCTGTGTCGATGCGCGGGCCTGGCACTGCGACCGACTCTTCGCCGTACCAATGTCCCCACGGCCCAACCATCGCCTTCTTCGGGCATTTCAACTTGTCGTAAGCTCTCAGCAAGGCTGTCGGATAGCAATCGGACCATCCGCCGATCACGAACACCGCACATTTCACTCGCTCGTAGTCTGCGGACAACGAGCGGTCTCGCCAGTACGCTCCTTGCAAAGGATTCGAGATGTAGCCGATGCCCCACGGTGCATTCTTCTCGAGTCGCTGTTGCCACAACGCTTCCCACTCGTCCCCGACGACGTCCGGATCAGGTGGCGCGAAGTTCCAGGTGTTCATATTGGCGGAGTAGCTGTCGAACATGTAAGGCCGCAAGCATCCGCCAGGATAGACCCACTCGGTGTAAACGTCGTCGTTCGCCGATCGAACAATGATCGCCTTCAAGGCGGCTGGATTCTGAACGGCGACTTGCCACTGAACGACCGCACTGTAAGACTTGCCGATCATTCCAACGTTGCCGTTGCACCACGGCTGTTCGGCGATCCAACCGACCATGTCGTCGGCGTCTTGTCGTTCCTCGGCGTTGTAGATATCGGTCGTCCAGCCACCCGAGTTGCCCGTGCCGCGGACGTCGAACTGCACGATCGCATAGCCATGCTCGGCTAGGTAAGGCACGGCGGGCGGATACTCGTTGCGGTAATCGGGAAGCGGTTTACGCAATCGCCGATAGGGGTTGTACTCCATGATC
>PBSM01000189.1 GCA_002726245.1 Planctomycetaceae bacterium
GCAGATCACGGAAGATTCTCAAGAACCAAAGCACGTCTTAGATCAATTGGGATTGATTTAGCACTTTGCAAAAACTCAGTTCTGAGGCAGACATCCGTTCATCCGCCTGCTTTGGCTCTCGAACAACGCACGGATTGTATCGGAACGCCGCAGCTAGTTCGAGGCAGCAAGCTCAGACGTAATCGCGACCGTTCGATCGACCGCGGCTTCGACGACGCGTTTTTGGCCATTCGGCCAGAGGATTTCTAGTTGAACTGGACCGGCGTGTGAGCCCAAGCCGAAGTGTAGTGTCAAGTCGTTTTGATTGCCTTGGCCTGTGGCCCCTTCGACTTGACGAGTCAAGGTTTGATCGGCCAGCTTGACGCGCACTCGAGCACCAATGCAACCTGCATTCAGAGTGTCGTTCCCCACAAGCCGCACCTTCAGCCAATGATTCTCTCCGCCAGGATTTCGGAATAGCCGACCCCCCGTTACGAGATCCAAGTAGCCATCGCCGTCAAAGTCGGCCCACGCTCCTTGATAGGTGGTTGGGCGATCCACTTTTGATTCTCCCGAAACTTCGTCAAATTTCCAACCGCCGGTGTTGCGATAGAGGACGCTCTGGTCTCCGCCATAGACGGTCGTGAAGAACAAGTCGAGAAGCCCGTCGTTGTCGAAGTCGCCGAGAGTTGGCGATGCATACGACTCCTGCCAGCGTAAGCCAGCAGTTCCGCTGACGTCCTCGAAATGAAACTTCTCGTCTGGACCACGGTTTCGCAGAAACTTTGCTCGGTCTTGGTAGGCCGATGGGTGACTGAAGTTGCCGACGAACAGATCGAGATGGCCGTCGTTGTCAAGATCTCCCCACGCCGAACCGATCGTGTGTCCCCACGCGCCGAGATCGCCGTCACCCGCGGTGCCGAACGGAGTTGAGACATCTGCGAAGGTTGCCTTGCCGTCGTTCTGCAACAGCAGATTCGGTTGCAAACGGTAATTCGAAACATAGATGTCGAGATCGCCATCTTCATCGAAATCGGCAGCCGTGATTCCTCGCGAGCGGTAGATCCGTCCCTTCTGCCGCCAATGCTCGACGAAGCCTTTTCCTTTCTGATTCAGCAAGATCACGTCGGGATACTCTTTCGACGGCCAGACTTCATACCCACCAACGTACAGGTCAAGAAAACCATCCCCGTTGAAGTCGCCCCATGTCGCGCCGACACTGACGGTCGTCGGCAACACTGGAAACCCCGCAACGACCTCAAAGCTCTCGCCTTTGATGTTTCGAAACAGCTTGCCGGTGCCGGCCCAACTGAACACGTCGAGGAAGCCGTCGTTATCGAAATCCCCCCAGATACCAGGACCAGCGAGCGGAGTGTTCTCGACCCGTTTGAACTGGTTACCTTGTTCATTCCTCCAAAGTTGGCCGCCGACATACAGATCGGCCCAACCATCGTTGTTGAAGTCACTCCAAGCTGCCACGCTGCCGGACAAGCCTCCTAGCCCTAGCTTCTCGGTTACGTCCTCAAACGGCTCGACGGCGCTGGAACTGCTTGACAAGAAGGCGACAACAGCTATGAAGACACCAGCATATCGAATCATAAGAGATCTCCTCGGTTGGTCATTCGGTAGCATGACCATTGGCTGCGTCATGCGAGTGCAAATCATTATGCGGGATTCCTTCTAGATGAACATATAGGGCGGCTCCGCCGAATCGAGCGAGAGCGCCGAGGAGACGCTCAACTTGCTTCGTGAGGCACGTGGCTCGCGTGTCACTCACGCAATGTAGCCTTCACGCTCCGCGTGAAGTAAGCGGCGCGGCGAACGACGATGGCATTGGAAATGCGTTCACTCGTGTGAATCCCTTTTGTCGCCGCTTTCATCACGCGGAGCGTGATGGCTACTTTAGAGCCTCAAGCAAGGTAGCGGCATACTCACCAACTTCGCGCAGCACATTTTCACGAGGTCTTTCGGAGGCTTCGGCGATGCGGCGGACGATGGCCGAGCCAACGATAAGGCCGTCGGCGACGGGCGAAAGGAGTTTCACATGCTCGGGCTGACTCACTCCGAAGCCGATGCAGATTGGCAGCGGAGTTTGTTCACGCAGCCAACCGACGTTGTCGATCAGCTCGGGCGGAAGCTGAGTCCGTTCGCCGGTGATGCCCGTGACCGAGACGTAATAGAGGAAGCCCGTTGAGCTCTCGGCGATGCGGACGGCTCGTTCGCGAGGCGTGGTTGGAGTGACGAGCTGAATCAGGCTGAAGTCTTCGCGCCGACAAACCTCTGCCATGTCGGCAGCTTCCTCGACGAGCAGGTCGGGGACGATTGCTCCGGCGACGCCAGCGGCTTTGGCTTCGGCAACGTAACGCTCGATGCCGTGTCGATAGACGATCGCGTAGCTCACCATCGTGACACGCGGCATTGTTATTTCAGTTGGTAGCTCGCCAAGCATCTTCAGAATTTGAGCGAGTTTTGTTTTCTTGTCCAAGGCGCGTGTGTAGGAAGCTTGGATGACGGGACCGTCGGCGATCGGGTCGCTGTACGGAATACCGACTTCGCACATGTGGCAACCGCGCGTCGCAAGTTCGCGAATCACCGTGGCAGCGAAATCGAGATCGGGATCGCCAGCCGTTATGAACGGCATGAAAGCCTTTTCATTTCGCGTGCGGAGATCGTTGAATAGTTGGTCGATGACTGACATATCTTCAGTCCCGTAGGGACGACATACAGTAGCCTGGGGCGCCAGCCCCAGGGAAACGGGCAACACGACAACCAAAGCCCTGGAGGGGCGACATTGTCACCGTAGTCCTAACATCTCTTCTCTGTCGCCCGCTCCGGGGCTTCGTTTGTTATCGTTCTCCTACCTGGGGCTTACGCCCCAGGCTGTTATCTGCCGCCACTACGCGGCTGAAGATATCGGTGCCGACCCGCCTCACGTCCCTCGCTCGCCTTCGTCCTTTAGCCGTGCGATCTCGTTGGCGTCTTTGTCGCCTCGACCTGAAAGGCAGACGAGCACGCTCTCGTCTTTCCCACGCTGAGCCGCCAACTCCATGGCTTTCGCGACCGCGTGTGAACTCTCAAGCGCCGGCAAGATTCCTTCGCAACGAGCTAACGCATCAAAGCCCTTCATGGCGTCGCCATCTTGGCAGTTGGTGTACGTTACACGCCCGGTGTCTTTCCAGTAACTATGTTCAGGACCAACGCCCGGGTAGTCCAGGCCGGCAGACATCGAATGCACATCGCACGTCTGACCGTCTTCGTCCTGCATGACGTAACTGTAGCTTCCGTGAAGCACTCCAGGCTGGCCAAAGCTCAGTGGCGAAGCGTGATCGCCCGGTTGCGAACTACGGCCGCCAGCTTCGACACCGACCAGTTCGACTTCCGCATCCTCGATGAACGGATAGAACATCCCCGCGGCGTTACTGCCTCCGCCAACGCACGCGACCACCGTGGTCGGCAGCCTTCCGATGCGTTGGAGACTCTGTTCTCGTGCCTCGCTGCCGATCACCGACTGGAAGTCGCGAACAATCAGCGGAAAGGGATGAGGACCGACGACCGAACCAAGGATGTAATGTGTGTCGCCAACCGACGACATCCAATCGCGAAGTGCTTCATTGATTGCGTCACGCAATGTCCGCGAGCCGCTCTCGACGGGCCGGACCTCGGCTCCCAGCAACTTCATGCTGAACACGTTCGGAGCCTGACGACGAATATCTTCGGATCCCATGTAGACCACGCACGGTAATCCAAAGCGAGCGCATGCCGTCGCCGTCGCCACGCCGTGCTGGCCCGCTCCTGTCTCAGCAATGACTCGCTTCTTGCCCATCCGGAGGGTGAGCAGCGCTTGCCCCAAAGTGTTGTTGATCTTGTGTGCCCCGGTGTGATTCAAGTCCTCTCGCTTCAGCCAAATCTGAGCCCCACCGCATTCTTCGCTCAATCTTTGCGCGTGATACAGCGGCGATGGGCGACCGACATAGTTGTGCAGCAACTCGTCGAGTTCTGCTTGAAAGGTTGGGTCGGCCTCCGCTTTGCCATACTCAGCGGTGAGTTCATCCAGGGCGCGCGTCAGTGTCTCCGGGACATAACGTCCACCAAAATCGCCGAACCGGCCGGAGGAATCGGGAACGCTCGCCGAGGCACGACTGATGTCGCTAGGTGTTGTACTCATAAGGACTTCGCTCGATGATTGGAAAGTTCTTCGATTCTCGGTAGGGGGTGGTATGTGGTCAAGGGTAGCAGGCGTTTCAGTTTTTTTGGTTTCCTTTTTGATAATCTATTTAGTCTGTCTAAATAATAGCTGCACAGATAGCAATTGACAGTAGGTGCAACATGAGCGAACCAATCAGCGGCAAGTCGCTTCACGGCCATCTCGACACGATGGTGCTCGCGGTGCTAGACAAGTCCGAAGCCCACGGGTTCGAAGTCTGGAAACGTTTGGAAGCGCAAGCCAAGGGCGGTTTGAAGTTAAAGGAAGGCTCTCTCTATCCCGCGCTATACCGGCTTGAGACGGCTGGCTTGCTGACAGCTCGAAAGGAAGAAGACGACTCAAGTCGCCGTGGCCCTCGGCGTCGGATCTACAAAATCACACGTAAGGGAAAACGTCGGCTGGACCAAGGCCGACAAGAGTGGCAGCATTTCGTCTCCGTTGTTGAATGCGTCATCGGAGCCCCTGCGTAGGAGCCGACCATGCAAGACCTAAGAGTTCATGTCGAGAAAGCCGTGCGGCCGGTTGTTGCTGACCAGGGTACCAAGCTCCGCATGCGTGAGGAGTTGTATTCGCATCTGTTAGAGGTATTCGAAGAGGAACGAGCGACTGGCGATGACGAAGCCGCTGCGATTCTGCGAGCCAACGACCGCTTGGGCGATCCAGCCGCTCTGACTGCTGAATTACAGGCTACCGCATCGCGGGTCAGTTGGTACGAAGGTGCTATCGACAGAATTGTTCATCGGCAAGACGAAACAGAGATCGGACACGCTTGCCGCTTAGCAAGTCGTTATCTACTTGCCATTGTTCCGCTGATCATCGTAGTTGTTCCCACAGTTTGGATCATCCAAACACTGATCGGCTCGACTCAGAAGAGCTTCCTGGATTTGGTCAGCGATTCGTTGTGGTTTGGTGTTCCGTTCGGCGTCTTTGCCACAGCACAAGTCTTCTTTTTCACGATCATTGCTCACCGTATGTTGCGGCAATTCGATAAACCTTCATGGCGGCCGCGATCTATCGGCGGCGTCTTCGGGCTTTGCGCCGTCTCAACGGTATTCCTCCTTGTTAGCAGCTTCGCTCTCTTTTCGATTCTCACTGGCAACCCGAGGGCAACGTACGAGTTGATGATGCCAAAGTGGTTAATCGCATCCAGTCTGATGCCGTTTGTGATGACAGGCTTTGTTCTTGCCCGCCGCAGAGAGATCGAGCGGCTTGAGCCGTGGAGTTCGTTAGAGATTGCCGACGAGACGTAAGATGGTCGTGGCCTAGTTGCACGGTTGGACGTCTCTTCGAGACCTGAATTGACGACTTGGAGAGTCGTCCAACAGTCAGATTAGGCCACTAGCCGTAAGATCACTTTGTTGTGAAGCACTGTGCGAGCCGATAGACTGACGCGCTTAGTGCAGTGCAGTGCCTTGCATCTTGGTATCGTAGCGCGCGACATGGCGTCTTCCCTTGCTGATCGTCTTCCCAACGAGAGCGTATCGCGTTATCAGCCGCTTGTGATCGTGTTGGCGCTGTCTGCGCAGGGATTATCGCGGATTATGGCGGATTAGCGAACTTCGGAGTTTGGTGTGGATTGACGGTTGTGGCGTTGGCCGTCAAGTGGCGGTTACGCAGCAGTTCGTGGCAGCGACTCGCGGTCTTCTGGTTGCTACTCGCGGTTAGCTCGACGGGGGCGGCCTGGCACCATCTTCAATGGAGGCTCTTCGCAGAAGACGAGTTGGGCTTCGTCGCTACGAGCGATGTGCAACCGAGTTGTATCGAGGCTGTTGCGTTGGCGAGTCCTCGCGTCCAGCCCGCGCCGCCGGAGGATCCGATGCGGACGATGGAGGCCGAAGAGCGTTCCGTTTTGCGAGTCAGCGTCACTCGTGTTCGCAACGGTGTCGATTGGCAAACGGCCTCTGGCAACGTGTCGGTGATTGTAAGCGGAGAGCTGCGCGGTATTTCGTCGGGCGACCGGGTGCGCGTCGTAGGCTCGTTGTCCGCGCCTTCGAGGCCGTTGAATCCTGGTGAGTTTGATTTCGCCACCCATCAGCGGCGACACCGCGAACTATGTCGGATCAATTGCGATGTGCCCGAATGCGTCTCGGTGCTTGAGCCGGGCTCCGGTTGGAGTCCGTTGCCCGCAATCCACAGGCTGCGGGATCGCGGAGATGCGTTGCTGTGGAAGCATCTGCGTCACGAGCGCGCGGGTTTGGCGGCAGCCGTTTTGTTGGGCATGCGTGAGCAAGTCGATGCGGAACGGATGGAGCACTTTATGACAACAGGGACTGTGCATCTGCTGGCCATCTCGGGGCTGCATGTCGGTATCCTTGCGACCGGCTTCTGGTTCGTCGCACGATTCGGCTGGCTCTCGCGCAAGAGAACGCTCTGGCTTGCAATTGCGCTAGTCCTCTTCTACGCGATGCTGACCGATGCGCGCCCGCCGGTCGTTCGCGCTGCGATACTGATCAGCGTGCTGTGTGTGGCGCGTTTGCTAGGACGTCGCGCGTTCGATTTCAACACACTGGCGTTCGCCGCGTTGATCTTGCTCGCGATCCATCCGACCAATCTCTTTCAGACGGGAACGCAATTGTCGTTTCTCGCCGTCGCCACGTTGGCCTGTGCACAGCCGCTGTTCTTGATGTTTGGCCAGCCGGAAGATCCGCTGCAACGTTTGATCTCTCAGAGTCGCCCCTGGTCGGCGCGGATTCTCTGGCGATGTGCAAGCTTCGGCGGTCGGCTATGGCTCACGTCAACTGTGATTTGGCTCATCGCGATGCCGCTTGTGATGTATCGCTTCCATCTCTTTTCACCGATCGCGGTGTTGCTGAATCCTATTCTATGGCTACCGATGACGCTTGCGTTGTTCTCGGGCTTCGGGGTCTTGTTCTTCGGGTGGTGCATACTTCCGTTGGCAGACGTGTGTGGATGGTTCTGCGATCAGAACTTGTTCTTTATCGAAAGCTGCGTTGACTTCACACGCGAATTGCCAGGGAATCACGCCTGGCTTCCTTCGCCTTCCGCTTGGTGGGTCTTCGTGTTTTACGGATGCTTGGTTGTCGGCTTGGCTGTACCGCGTTTGAGGCCGCCGCGCACGTGGGCGGTGGCTTGCGCTGCCGCTTGGTTCGCTTTCTGTTTCGCCTTCACGGTCGGACCAGTTTCACGCGCAGGACTTCATCACACGGATGAACTCTCCGCAACCTTCGTCGCCGTCGGGCATGGCACGAGTGTGTTGGTGGAGTTCCCTGATGGCAAAACGTTGCTGTACGATTCCGGCCGCCTCGGGTCGTCGAAATCGGGCGTTCGTCCCATTTCATCGGTCTTATGGTCGCAGGGTATCACACATCTGGATGCGGTTGTCATCTCTCATGCGGACGCGGATCATTACAACTCTCTGCCAGGATTGCTGGACCGTTTCTCGGTTGGCGTTGTTTACGTTTCGCCCGTGATGTTCCGCGACGACACGCCGGCGCTTGATGCTTTGCGTGAAGCGATCGTCGAGCGAAATGTGCCGCTGCGCGAGATCGATTGGACAGATGAATTGGATGGAGGCGAAGTACAAATCGAGATCCTGCACCCACCAGAGCGCGGCGTGCTCGGCAGCGACAACGCCAACAGTTTCGTGTTGCGACTGGTTTATGACGGCCGCTCGATCTTGCTGCCGGGAGACTTGGAACCACCCGGCTTGGAAGATGTGATGGCCGAGTTACCGCTGGACTCCGACGTCGTCATGGCACCGCATCACGGTTCGATTCGAAGCGACCCCGTTGGATTCTCAGCCTGGAGCACAACGGAGATCGTCGTCATCAGCGGTGGGCACGAACGAGGCCTCCAAGCCGTGTGGACTGCGTATGCCAGCAGCGGCGCGAGCGTGGCATACACGGAGGAAGACGGAGCCATCCGAATTACTCTGAGCCCACACGGCATTCATGCTTTGCGGTGGGGAGGCGTTTGGCAGCCGATTCCGATCGGACGCAGCAGGTCGCTGCCAACGGAAGGGCAAGCTGGCTGAATCTTGGGGCCGTTTGTGCGAGTATAATGGGGGCTCGGGCTTTCCTGGTTACTACGGAACGTGATCGTCGATCATGAAGACACGGTATAAACTGCTCATCCTTCTACTGCTGCTGGGCGCTGGCGGCACGGTCGGTTACAAGCCGGCTGCCGATTATTGGAAGAAGCGCAATCAACCGACGTGGCGCGAGGCAGAGACTACTCGCGGAACAATCACGGCGGTTGTGAACTCGACTGGGACCGTCAAGCCTGTTCTCTCCGTCCAGGTCGGTTCCGTCGTTTCGGGACCGATCCTCGACTTGTTCGTTGACTTCAACGAACAAGTCGAGAAGGATCAGGTGCTCGCAACGATCGACCCGCGGATCTACGAGGCTTCTGTCGCGCGTGATGAAGCGGCACTGGCGACTCGGAAGGCCGAAGTGATTCGTGCCGAGGCTCAGCTTAATCAAGCGATGAATGATGAGAGGCGGGCGTTGGCCTTGCTGGAAGAAGATGAAGCCTTCGTTTCGTTCGAAGAGCTGGATCGATTGAAGTTCAGCCGTCTGGCCTTGGAAGCGGCCGTCACCATTGCGAAAGCGTCCGTTGACCAGGCGAAAGCCAACTTGGACAACTCGGCGGCGAATCTCGCTTACACACAGATCCGGTCGCCCGTGAGTGGCGTGATCATCGATCGCAAGATTGACCCCGGGCAAACTCTCGCCGCTCAATTTCAAACGCCCGAACTCTTCATCGTTGCACCGGATATGCGAGAGAAGATGCTCGTCTATGCTTCTGTTGATGAAGCCGACATCGGGCTGATCCGAGATGCTCAAGAGGCCGGCCGCCCGGTCCACTTTACCGTCGATGCGTATCCGGACGACCTTTTCGAAGGCACCATCGAAGAGATAAGATTCAGCTCGACCGAAACGCAAAACGTTGTCACCTATCCCGTGATCGTCGCGGCTTCGAATCCTGACTTGAAGTTGCTTCCGGGCATGACAGCCAACATCTCGTTCCGTGTCGCCGAGAAGAAGGATGTCGTCAAAATCCCTAACGCCGCATTGCGTTTCTATCCCGAACTGAAGCACGTCCGAAAAGAGGATCGCAAGCTTCTTGAAGGCGAGGATTGGGAGAAAGAAAACGACGAACAAGAGGCCGTGCTGTCGGCGGAGGAGAAGGCCGCGGCGAGGAAGAAACGCAGCCGGCGCCACGTCTGGGTGCTCGAGGGAGAACAACTAAAGGCGATCGAGGTCGAGATCGGTCTGAGTGACAGCAAGTTCACCGAGTTGGTCTCGGGCGATCTGGACGAGGCAAAGAAGCTGGTTGCTGGTACTAAGAAATCATGAATCTTCTGCTCACCTTTCGCGTCGCGCTCCGTGCCCTCGCCAAAAACAAAATGCGAGCTGGTTTGACTGTGCTTGGTGTTGTCATTGGGATCGCGGCCGTAACGACGATGGTCTCGATCGGGCAAAGCGCGAGCAGGCTCGTGCAGAGCCAGTTTGAATTGCTCGGCACGAATGTGATCCTTGTCTTCCCGGGCAGTCAGCATCGCGGCGGCGTCCGGCAAGGGCTGAACATTTCATTGACGGCCGAAGACAGCGACGCGATCAACGCGGAGTGCCGATCGGTCCTTGCCGCGTCTCCCCTTGTGGGCGCGGGAGGGCAAGCTATCTACGGCAACGAAAACTGGAGCCCCAAAGAGATGCACGGCATCGGGGTGAACTACCTTGTTGTTCGGAACTGGGAGCTAAAACATGGAGGTTTTTTCACGGATCGTGACATTGCTTCGGCGTCGAAGGTCTGCGTCCTTGGGCAAACCGTTGTGAAGCGGCTCTTTCAAACCGCGAATCCACTCGGTGAGACGATTCGGATCCGAAACATTCCGTTCGTCGTGATTGGTGTCCTGGCAGAGAAAGGTGCGAACATGGTCGGCGACGACCAAGACGATATCGTTCTGTTGCCTTATACAACCGTACGAAAACGCCTGTACGGCTCCAACTTCCGAGACGTACACGCGATCTTTGCATCGGCCCGATCCGTCAAGGTGATGCAGGAAGCGGAACGCGAGATTAATCAACTGCTGTACGAACGGCATCGCATCCCACCGGGCGAGCCGCCGGATTTCAACGTTCAGAACACGACAGAGATCGCCAATGTTTTGGGGATCATTACGGGCACGCTCACGATGATGCTGGCCTCGATCGCCGGAATCTCCCTGCTGGTGGGAGGCGTCGGGATCATGAACATCATGCTTGTCTCGGTCACCGAACGGACTCGCGAGATAGGAATTCGAATGGCCGTCGGCGCACGAGGCAAAGATATTCTCCGTCAGTTCCTCGTCGAAGCCGTACTGCTGTCGTGCATCGGCGGCATCATTGGCTTCGGCTTGGGAGTGGCCGCATCGACCGGCGCGACGATGTTAATCAATTCGTTCACCACGGGAACGAAATGGCCAATCATCGTCTCCTTTCAGGCCGCCGTCGTTGCGATCTTGTTCTCGGCAACGGTCGGCGTCTTCTTCGGCTACTACCCGGCACGACGAGCGAGTCGGTTAGATCCGATCGAAGCGTTGCGTTACGAATGATCGCAACGAATCAGTCTTCAAGATCGAAGTTCGCTTCGTTGTCTCCGGGTTTGACGTTGAAGGTCAGTTCGGATGTGCCATACTTGTGAAACTTCACGGGAATCGCTGCCGCAGCGTCGCTTTGGCCAGCCATCGCCTTCTCCATTGCCGCTGCGGCATCGCCATCGGTATCTCCGGGTGCCGGCGGCGTCAAGCAGACCTTGTAGTCACCAGCCAGAATCTTGCTGCCACCCTGCATAAGCAGCGTAAAACTTCCATCAGTTTCGACTGTGCCCGTTCCGGTTTGGCTCGTCTCGTCGTGCATGAAGACAATCGTCCAGCCAACGGGTACAGGAGCCCCGTTGTATGTCACCTTTCCTTTCACTTTGCCTGTTTCGCCAGGCGGTAGTGAGCCGCCGCCACCGCCGCAGCCAATCGCCACGGCGAAAAGAAGGCCAAGTAAGCCGATCAGCAATTCAGTTCGAAAGATCCCGAACATTTATGAGTTTGCTCCTAGGAGTTTGCTATGCCGAAGTAGATGTCCGCTGAAAAGGAGAAAGACGCGTCCCAACCTGCTTGGTTGGGACGCGCCGCACAGATGTCTTTACCTACGATTAGTATGCAGGGACCACTCGTGAGTCGTTGCGCGTTGCTAACAATCGTAATGTTAACATCTCGATCGTCTCACTGACGAAACGAGACGAACCATCCGCCAGCCCGACCATGCACCCTCCGGGGTGAGCGGAAAAGATACCCATGTTAGGTCCATAGTTATTCGTTCCCACGCCAGGCAAGGTAATGTTCTGGCCGTTGGGCGGGTAGTGAATCGTCGTCAAGTTGAACTGTCGCTCAACTCTCCCAGTTCCGTCGCGCACTCTACCGCCCTGGGACGTCCCCATCAGGAATCCGTGTGTGCCGTTTAGCCAGACTTTGGTCGAGGGATTATTAGGATCGTAACCAAAGTCTCCTTGCTCGCCGAGGAAAATCGTGTTGCTGGTCCCATCGGTGATCCTGGCGAATTTAATTCCTTCGCCCAATACCATTGTACCGGCACCGGAGACTCCGCCATTGGTGTTGGTCCCGCCGCAGCAATTACAGCAAGCGCGTTGCTCACGTGGGTTGTTCACAAACCCATTTCCGTTTAACGCGCCGGCGATACCAACGTACTGAGTGCGGTTGATGATTCTCCCACTGCCCGCATCTCCGATGGCTTCGAAGGGAGCGGAGGGGCAAACCATTAACGAAATGCTCTTGCCGCTGAAGATACCACCGTTGGCAAAACCCGCAGGATCGCCATTCCAGGTCCACCCCCGTTGAGCGCCGTCGTAGCGGAGATCATTGTGGCCCGGTCCCTGCTCGATGAACGGCAAGATTCTAACCCACCAGGAAAAACCCCAGCCCCCCATTCCAGACCGTGTCACTCCCGGTGGAAACTCTTTGTAAGTGTCGTGGTAATTGTGGAGTCCTAATCCAATGTTCTTAATGTTGTTGCTGCAGGACATGCGGCGTGCAGCTTCACGCGCTGCCTGAACAGCGGGTAACAGCAACGCCACCAAAATACCGATAATGGCAATGACTACTAACAATTCCACCAGGGTAAACGCTGATCTTCGCGATCTCGTGTGCATGCGAACCTCCAGCCGAGAATTAGGGATGTAAAGACAACAGTAACCGCTCATTCTCGTACTAAACTGAGCAAGAGTCAACAAGCTTCTTGACTTGTGCCTCGGCATTTCGGCGTTCCGCGAGCCGCCCGCAGGGTCTGGATCCAGGGAATAGGCGATCTCGAGATAACGCTCACTCTAGAAACACCAGATTTCGGGAGCCTTCGACGAGTAATGTTTCTCGGTCGGCTACCACATCATGAAAAGTCTGTGTAAGACCCGAAGGCCACTCGATCGAGAGTTGTTCGATACGTTGGTGCTTGCCGAGTCCAAAAACCAACTGGCGTTGATTCGAGACGAGGTATCCGTCGCCGCCGATGACCTGTCGGACCCGCACGCGATCGCTCAGTTTCACACGAACAACGGTTCCGATTGCGTCGCGATTGCTTTGAACGCCACGTAGACGCAGCGCCAAGAAGTGTCCGGCATCGGGAGTTTGATTCGAGAGCAATGCCGCGGGAGCGTCCAGATGGCTTACGCAGAAGTCCTCCCTGCCATCACGATTCCAGTCCAGTACTGCCAAGGCGCGGCCTAAGTATTTCTCTTGAAAGTACATACCGAGCGACGCCGCACTCAACTCCACGAACTTACCCTTTCCGCTGTTGCGAAAGAACTGCGGAGTCATGCGATCGGGAACGCCAGTCGCGAAAGTGCGATCGACATGTCCATTGGCAAGCACGAGGTCGGGCCAGCCGTCCAATTCGGCATCGAGAAACTGGGCACCGAATCCAAGCATCTTCAAACTAGGTTCCCGCAAGCCTGCGTCTCGTGTTTGATCTCCATAGGAACGGTCCGAGTTCTGGACGTAGAGAGTGTTTGACTCGTCGTAAAAGTTTGTCACGAACAAGTCTAGCCGGCCATCACCGTTTGCATCATCGACCGCTAGTCCCATGCAAGCCTGATACAGTCCCAGTTCATCAAATCCCAAGCCCATCAAGACCGCTTGTTCCTGAAACGACAGCGTCTCGGGCGAAGTTGATTGGTTCACAAAATAGAAGTTGGCCGTGGTGTCGTTGCCGACGAATACGTTCAAGCGCCCCGTGCCATCAAAATCCGCGGCAACGACACCTAATCCCTTGCCATCCGACGCAACAATGCCACTGGCATCGGTGACATCTTCAAACCTGCCGTCGCCGAGATTGACGTACAGCCGGTCCTGCTCGGCTGTGTACATGGTCGGCGTACAACTCTTCGGCTGGCCTTCATGCTTGCAAACGATATCGATGACCTCTTGCATCAAGGCATAGTTCACTTCGTATAGATCTGGCAAAGCGTCGCCGTTCAAATCGGCGATCATGCAACTTGTGGTCCACTTGTCGCCAGCGACACCAGCCTCTTCCGTCACGTCGCGGAAAGTACCATCGCCGTTATTCGCATACAGACGATTGCCGTAGACATTCGCGACGTACAGGTCCGGATAACCGTCGGAGTTGAAATCGCCGGCTGATACACCTTGGCTATAGGAGCCGTCCCCCAGACCAGCCTGCGCGGTGACATCGGCGAAACGCCCGTTCCCCAGATTGCGGAACAATCGGTCGCGGTATTCGATCTGAGTCGGATCAACGGGAAACGGCCCGCTTTGTGCGAAGTACAAGTCGGGCCAGCCATCCTGATCGTAATCGATCACGCCGATACCGCCGCCAGTGGCTTGCAAGATATGCACTAGCCCGGTGCTCGCTGTCGTGCCGTTGTAATAATCGAAGCGTATTCCGACGTCAGAAGCCATGTCGATAAACTGTACGTTTCCGTCGAGGCTTTGCGCGGCGATCACCTCGGCTTCGGTCAGGGCATGTTCTGGCCAGACGGGCAGAGGAAATCGTTCTTTGTCGATACTCTGAAGCGGATGGTTGCGGGCCGAGAGAACACCGGACGATTCGCTGGCGGCGAGACGCAACTCTCGCAACTCGTCCCGCGCCCACGTCTCCTCGTCGCTATAGAGCAACGCGACATGACACCAGGCAGCGGCTTCGAAGGGTTGCCCTAACGACTTAAGCAATCCCACCACTTTCCGCATGCCCCCGAAAGTTGGCGAGGTGCTCGGTTCACCAATGACGTACTCCACTTGGCGACGCAGTTTGGCCCGCTCGGCCAGGCGTTGCGCGACCTGATGGTCGTCCGTATCGCGCATCAACTGCGACAACTGAAATCCCGCGCCGGAGTGATTCGGAAACCGTTCGGTCGCTTCGAGAAAGCAGCGAATGGCGGCGCTATCCTGCAGTCGACTCTTTGCCCACAGACCTCTCAAGAACCACATCTCTGGATGGCCATCGGCCGTTTCGCCGAGTTCGGCGTGCCAATCCAGAAACTCTTGTTCTGTGCCTCGCTCCCAAAGCAATTGTCCGAGCCGCACCTGTGACTCAGCGATATGCGGATGCAAAGCAACAATGTTGCGGAGCGTCTGCTCGGAGCTGCGATCGCGCTGATTGCGGATGGCAACGCGGGTTCTGCCAAGCAGAATGAGCGAATCCGTTGGCTCACAGTCCAAACATGTTTCCACGAATTGATAGTCAACCGCGACTGCATCCTCGAGATCTCCAATGACCATCAGCTCAGCCTTGCGGAATTGACCAGTTAGAGCCAGCGTTTCGACCAAAGGCATCGACTCCCAGGTTCGGCCCTGTATCTGCAGCAGCTTCGCAAGCTTCCGATTCGCTTGCAGATGCGTCGAGTTGCGATTCAGCACAAGACGCAGTGCTTGCTCTGCCTGTTGCGCGTGTCCTACGACCATCGATCGCTCACCAAGACGATACAAGGCGTGGATGGCATCCACGCTGCCATCGTCCAGGACTCCGCGAAGATACTCGATGGCCTGCTCGTCCCGATGCTGCTTGGCTGCCGCTTCTCCGGCGATCCCGCGAGCGTGGACGGACGTGGGATCATCCGACATCGCACGAACCGCCAACCGCTCGGCCTCTGCGTAGCGCTCGCAAGACAACTCGGCTGCGGCTTCGCGGAGCAGCCGAGTTGACGAGGACACCGCGACCAGCGGGCAAAAGCAGACTGCGGCCCCCAGCAGGATCAGCAGCAGAGGCGTCCAGGTGGCGGCATGTGGTCGCATTGAATCAACATCCTACGAACTCGTCGTCCGGCCGTCGGTAAGAACGCCCCAAATCACGAACGCGATACCTCCCACTGCGAACACAACACTAGCTGGCAGTAAGATGTCCCGCGCAAACACGTGATTCGGAAACCCGATCAAATGGGCATGGGAGAAGGCTTGCTCTGATGCCGCGATCAGGATAGCTCCGGTAACGGTTCGCATGTGTGCTCGCTTTGCTAAAGTGAAAGGAAGGCCGAACCATCGTGGATACCTAGAATCAAGCAGCCGTGCGAAAATGCTACCACAAGCTGAGCCCAACGCAGATCTCTTCCATTAGAAAATCGCGAGAGTTGTCAAGCAACCCCTGAAGAGGGTAGTGGCCTTCGATTTGTTTAAGTTGCACAAAACGTACGACGGCCTTGGAAGACCATCGTACAGAACGACCACTTTGAATGGAGGAAAGACCCTATGAAGAGAGTGGCAGAAGCGGATACAATTTGCTCGCAACCGTTGATCTTATGAGCGAATTCGAACTTTATGTCTATCTGTTAACCGTGGGGCTGGCGGCGACCGCCACCGCTTTGCGGACCTATCGTAATTCCAAGCTCACTCTCGTGATCCTTGGCTCGGCGTTGGCATTAGCGGCCTGTGGCGTTATGGCCTGGATGCTGCCGGCCCGACCGGTTGTCGCGGATCTGCTGCCGGAGCAGAACCTGCACGACGAGAATACGGTGTCTGACTTCGCATCATCCGACGCTTGTCGCAGTTGTCATCCAGGACCGCATGCAAGTTGGTACCGCACTTTCCACCGCACGATGACGCAAGAAGCTTCGCCTGAGTCGGTGCTCGCACCCTTTGATGGTGCTCTCCTCCAATCGCGAGGGCGTAGCTATCGTCCGCTTCGCATCAACGGCGAGTTTTGGGTCGAGATGGCGGACCCCGATTGGGAAACGGAAGCTCGTTGGAAAGGAATCGATTTGGCTTCTGTCACCGATCCGCCGCGTGTGTTGCGGCGGATCGTCATGACCACGGGCTCGCATCACTATCAGGGGTACTGGGTGCGCAGTACTCGCGGCGTGAAGTTACATCAGTTGCCTTTCGTCTATCATCTCGACGAGTCACGCTGGATACCGACCGAGGACGCGTTCCTGCGTCCTCCCGATGCGGGCCGAAGGTTCGCGGTTTGGAACACGAACTGCATTCAGTGTCACGCTGTGGCCGGACAGCCAAGACTCGACGAGGCGACCCAGGTCCTGTCCAGCCGAGTTGCCGAGCTCAGCATCGCCTGTGAAGCATGCCATGGCCCCGGCGGCGAGCACGTCCGCAAACATCAGAACCCGCTGACGCGTTACGCGCAGCGTCTGTCAGATGAACCCGACTCGACCATCGTCAATCCAGCGTCGTGCGACCACGAGAAGTCGTCTGAAGTCTGCGGGCAATGCCACAACGCTTTCGAGCCAACGGACGAGGCCGATTGGTGGAAAGTCGGATATCGGTATCGCGCCGGCGACGACCTGGAGAAATCCTACCGACCGTATGCGTTCTCGCCTGATCTCAAAGACCTGACCGCATTCCATTCGGTTGGCTTCTGGAAGGATGGCACGCAGCGCGTCGGCGGTCGTGAGTATCTCGGCATGATTGAGTCGGGATGTTACAAGCGCGGCGAAATGTCTTGTCTTTCCTGTCACTCGATGCATGACAGCGATCCCAACGACCAACTCGCCAAGCAATTGGAAAGCGACGGAGCATGCCTGCAGTGCCACGACTCGCACCGAACTGACTTGGAAAGCCATACGCATCACGCAGCCAACTCGGAAGGCAGTCGTTGCTACAACTGCCATATGCCGCACACGTCGTACGCTCTGTTCACGAGCATTCGCAGTCACCGTATCGATATCCCGAGTGCGGAGTCGAGCGCACAAACCGGCCGGCCGAACGCCTGCAATCTTTGCCACACCGACCGGACGCTTCAATGGACGAGCGACCATCTGCAGAGTTGGTACGACATGCCACCAGCGTCGTCTTTAGACGAAGAGCAACGCGGCGTGTCCGCGGCGCTGCTGTGGGCTCTGAAGGGCGACGCGGTGCAACGAGTGATCATCGCCGACCAGTTAGGGTGGGACGCTGCGCGTGAAGTATCTGGAGACAATTGGCAAGCGCTTCCGTTGGCTCAATTGCTTGAGGACCCGTATGCTGTGGTGCGAATGGTTGCCTGGAAGTCACTTCGCAAGTTCCCGCCGTATGCCGAGATCCCCTACGATTTCATCGGCACTCCCGAAGAGCGTGCCGCTGTGAGGAAACAAGTGCTGGAGATTTGGCGAGCGGAGCAGAAGCCGCCTGCCGAAGACTTGCGGCATCTCTTGATCGATTCAACCGGGCAGTTAGACAAAGAGCGTTGGAACAAACTGCTAAGCGAACGAGACGACACACCGATGGAGCTTCCTGAATGAAGTCACGAGCTAAAAGAGACAAGGCGCCGGGCACGGAGAAAGTGGCTGACAGTTCAGATGCGTCAGCCGCTCAGGTCGCGCAGTTTCATTGGCAAGTCGGTTGGTGGTCGCTCCTAGCCTTTCTCAGCCTGGGGATCGTGCTTGAAACGTTGCACGGTTTCAAAGTCGGCTGGTATCTGGATGTCTCGATGGAATCGCGACGATTGATGTGGACACTCGCCCACACGCATGGCACGCTGATCTCGCTAATTCACCTTGCCTTCGCTGCGGCTTGCCAATTGCATCCCTTCAATGCGGGACGGCAACGAACGACAGCCTCGAATTGCCTGCTTGGTGCGGGCATTCTCATGCCGCTCGGGTTCTTTGTCGGAGGCTTGAACGTCTATGAAGGCGATCCAGGCCTCGGCGTGCTGCTGGTTCCTCCTGGTGGACTGTTGCTCTTCATCGCCGTGCTGATGACGGCCCTGGGCACACGCTCGGCTCACCAGTAGGACGGAATTGTACTCCGCCTCTTTTCTGTACTCCATCTCTTGAACGGTTCGGAGTACAACTCCAACCTACAAGATCAGTTCCTCGGGAGCCGCTCGCGGCCGTTGCGCGTCAAGCTCCTCGCGTCACTCCGTTTTGCGTCCCCACCAAAAAGTGAGCCATTGGGCGTTGAGCTGTCTCTGCTTTACAAAGTTGCCGGCAACAATGTCGATTGCCCCGTCGTGGTTGAAGTCACCAACCTCCAGCGTCATGTGACCCGGTTCTGCTTGTTCCAGGCGGTGCCGCACGAAGCCGCGATCCTCCGTTTGTTCCAGCCAAATCAACGAATCGTAGCCTCGCTCAAGTTGTCCGCGCAGATACTTTGGCACGAAGGCCGTGGCGACGACATCCAAGTCATCGTCGTTGTCCACGTCAGCAGCTACGGCGTGCATGGCACCGGGCATGTGAGTCAACGTATGGCTCACAAACGGGAAAGTTCCGGGATTCTCCAACCAGCGCACCGCGTGACTCGACTTCAAGTGTTGACTGTCCAGCGTGTCGCCGTTGGTGTACAGCACATCTGTATCACCATCACCGTCCAGATCGACTAACTGAATACCGCTGGAACCGAATGAAGGATCCTCGGCTGCGAAGATCGTCTGCGTTTCGAACTCTCCGCCGCCGGCGTTGAGGAAAGCTACCACGACTTCGTGCTCTTGACTGATCAAGGCCACGAAGTCTGGACGGGAGTCTTGGTTCAAGTCGGCAATCTCCGTGTGAATCGAGCCGTGACGCGGATCGACGTCGCGCATCTCGAACCTGGGGACGCCATCCTCTTTGCCGATCTGGTTGAGTAACCGAATCTTGCCGGAATTGCGCCAACCGAATTCGGCAACGACGATATCCAAGTCCCCGTCTCCATCAAAATCGGCAGACCTCGCATCCGCCACTCGGCCAAGTCCTTCTGCCAGGACCAGCGCCTCGTAGGTCGGTGATGAAGACGACCGACGCATCCACACGACTTTGCCCTGATCGTGATCTTGAGGCAGAAAGCTACCCAATTCCGCCACCAGGAAGTCTATGTCGCCGTCTCCATCCAGGTCGCACGGCTCGATGTGTGCCGGGTGCTGCGTCTTGCCCAACAGCGTCGCACGTGCAGGCGAATGTGCGTCGTCGTCCGCGAAACCTAGCGAGTGTACATTGCCGGTAGCCATATCGCAGAAGTAAAGCGCAGAAGCGCCATCCGCGGAAGATCGCCAACGAATATCCGACACTCCCGGAAAGGACGATTTCAACGGAAACACCAGACTTGAAGTGTCGAACGCCACCGGCGTGGGTTGCTCATCTGCGGCAACCGTCGGCAGTGTGAGTTCCTCAGGAGCCTGCGACCGGAAGAAACTCACGACCTCATCGATTGGCGGTGCTTTCAAATCGGTTCGGCCCGAATCCCAGTAGAAACCATAGCCTTGTTGCACTTCGTCGTACCACGCGCTCCGCGGAAACGTCTCGGGAGGAGGCGTAGCATGACAGTCGCCGCAAAAAGCGACAACTTTAGGACGGATCGAGTCCAAATCGACTTGAGCGACTTCGGCTTCGACAGGTTCAACGGACTGCGGTCGCCCGCAGCCAAACTGACACATTGCGAACAACGCTAGGCACACCAAGACCTCAGCACAACGCGTCCAACGAGGACGCCACATATCGACGGGTGTAAGGTCCGTGGGCAATTTGAACACGAAGTTTATGCAGGCCTATTCGTCTTTTTCGTTCTTCGATAACGCCTCGGCGGCTTTCTCGTGGCCAGGATCGAGCGCCAAAGCAGCTCGAATCCAACTTTCCGCCAAATCCGCGCGTCCAAGGTCTTGTGCCAACACGCCAAGTTGATAGCGGAGTTCAGCGTTTCGCGGCTGGTGGATGGCCTCGGTGTTCAAGCGGGAGAACTCCTGCCAGACCTTCTTGAGTTTTTCGGACTCAGCAAGTGTTTCTCGGGCCTTCGTCTCGTCGCCGATCTTGCTGTAAGCCTGTGAGAGCGTGTAGAGCAAGAGATAGTCTTTCGGATGAAACTGGCTAGTTTTCTCCAGCAGTGCCGCGGCGTCGCTGGCCCTGTCTTCGCCCAGAAGGATTTTTGCGCGCAAGAGGGCTGAAGGCAAGTGTTCTGGAGTCTTCTCAAGCACCAGTGAAGTCAACTCCAACGCTTGCTCTCGATCTCCCAAAGCGTAGTAGCATTCCGCTCGCAGCGCTGCTCGGCCAACCGAGTCTGGGCACAGGGCCAGCGTCGCAAGGGCACGTTTGAAATCAGCAGATTTGGTCTGAGACTCGGCGAGTTCCAATAGCACTTCAGCGCGATCACGTTGGTTCGGGTCGCGTTGCAGAGACGTCTGATAGTGTTTTGCGGCCAGTTGGTGCCTTTCAAAGTCCTGGTAGATCGAGCCCATGAGGCGGTCAGGGCGCGAGTCTTCTGGGGCCAGTTTCGAGACCTTCTCAAGGTGCTCCAACGCCTGATCCATGGCACCAAGATCGTAGTACAACACACCCATCCAACGATGGGCATCGACAGCCGATGGATTGAGTCTTATCGCCTGGCTCCAGAGCTGTTGTGCCTCACCCACTCGTCCCAAATGATACTGGGCTTGCCCAGCGAGCGTTAACGCCTCTAGTTCCAATGTCGGCTGCCGCGCCGCTTCGCGGAGGGAGTATAATGACTCAGCAAAACGCCCGTTTCTCAACAGGATCGCACCCTCCAGCAGTCTGCAGTGACCTACGTAGTCGGCCTCGTCGCGAAGAATCCTCAGCGCTTGTGCGACTGCGTCGAGGTCGCCAGCCGCTAGAGCCTTCCGCGCTTTGGCAAACGTCGTTTCAGGGGATGGTGAACGCCAGGGCCGGACAACAACCAGCCCAATCACCGCACATGCAAGCACGGCGACAAGAATCTTTAGTCGTGGCCGTGTCTGGGCACGTGCCCCAGTGGTTTTCGGATTAGAACCAGTCATGGGACAGATGCATCGTTCGCATTGTCGTTTTCGGAGACTGGTTCATCGACTTCGCCACCGACGTTCTCCACAATCGTCAACAAACGTTCTGTTGGCGGAGCCATGACTTCCTGAACGTGACCTTGAGGCCAGCGGATTACAAGCCTCTCAACTTCCGCGCCATTAGGCAGACCCCATAGCACGCGGGTGTCGCTTGAGGAGAGATAACTCACTCCGCTCTTGATCTGCCGCATCATCTTATTGCCGTCCGTGGTGTGCAACGTCAGCTTCGCTCCAATGGCGTCCCGGTTCGACCTGACTCCTGACAATTGTACACCAAACCACCGAGCAGACTGTTGGTCGTTCCGCAGAACGCTGATCGGATCAAGGATATGCGAGACAACGACGTCGATATCTCCGTCGTTATCCAGGTCACTGATCGCCAAGCCACGTCCCTCGTGGTCGTTTTCGAAATAATCACCAACCGATTCGGCGCGGACAAAGCGTTCCTCATCGTTTCGCAGCATCAACGGCAACTGGCGTCGCGGCGAGCGTTGCGGGAACTTTACAACATGGCCGTTGGCGACAACCAAGTCCTCATCCCCATCATGGTCGAAATCCGCGGCGGCTGTCCCGAATGCGACAAAGTACTGTCCAAGCGCCTTCACACCGGACAATTCGCTGACATGGAGAAAGTGCCCGCGTCCCTCGTTCCGATACAGGGCGAACGCTTCGTCTTCGTAATTGGCAACCCAGAGGTCGAGTAGGCCGTCACTATTGTAATCAAGCGCCTCGACGCCCATGCTGCCATTCGTGATGCCATGATCATCGACGGCCACACCGTGCAACATCCCGACTTCGTCAAACCGGCCGTCACCATCGTTGAGGTAGAGGAAGTTTGCAACCGTGTCGTTGGTCACGTAGACATCGAGATGCCCGTCGTCGTTTGCGTCCAGCAGCAAGACACCCAGCCCCTTGCCATCGGTACGCAGTCCGGCTTCTTGCGTCGCATCGTGGAACGAGCCATCACCGTTGCTGAAGTACACTTGGTCGGCTAGGGGCTCGAACTTCTTGGGCGAACAGATCTCTCGCTGACCACCGGGAACCCGACAAACGGGATGGTTGTCAAACGACCAATTGACATAGTGCTCCAGGTAAAGGTCAAGCGAGCCGTCCTCGTTGAAATCTCCCCAGGCGGCGGTCGTGTTCCAACTTGGTGATTCAATACCGCAGTGCTCGATCGACTCGGTGAACGTCCCATCGCCTTGGTTGGTCCAAAGCGAGACGCCGCCGTATCCAGTTATGAGCACGTCGGGAAAACCGTCGTTGTTGTAATCGCCAATGGTCGCCCCATGACTGTAGAAAGAGCACGGTGACAAACCGGCCTTGGCGCACGAGGCGAAGCGAAGCCCACCGAGGTTCCGAAAGAAACCAGTTGGCAAGCCTCCAACCTGCTTATCGCTCGTCATGGTGCCGCCTCCCGGCAAGCAGATGTCCACGAAGCCGTCACGATCTGCATCGAGCAGTCCCACTCCGCCGCCTAGCGATTCGAGGATGGCACTCTGGTCCGCCTCCTGCGCGTTCTGATAACGGAATTGGATGCCCGTGTCCAGAGTGACTTCCGTGAAGCGCAGAGTGGCTTCATGTGAAGCCAACCGTGGTGCGGGAATTGAGGCGGGCGGCAGAGTTGCTGATGGCTTACATGCCGAAAGGCTCAGCGAGCAGAACGCCGCGATCGCAACGGGAAAGTATGCTCTGACATAACAGGCGACGTGCCGCATCGCATCACTCCGTTGGAGATGGTGAAGCTGGAACTTGTCCAGCCTGCCGCACAAAGCTGCGGTGCCCCGCTGCCACATCGTGAACACCGAGCTCGGTAAAAAGGTCGGCTAGAGTCTGACGCGCCTCCACGTGCAAGGGATCGATATGAATGACTGTCTGGAGCCATGTTATGGCTGCCTTAGGATCATCCGATTCAATCAAGAGTTGCGCCATCTCCATCCGCGGAGCCAAGTCCGTGGGCTCTGTCGTGATTTCGTCCGCCAGCTCACTCATTCGCTGGTTTTTCGCCAACACCTCCTGAGATCTTTCGATGTGCTGTTGCGCCTTCCCATCTTGGCCAAGGCGCGAGTAAGTCGTACCCAGTAAGTGATGTGTTTGCACTTGTCTCGGATTCTCCTCCAACGCCGATTCGAAGCACTCCACGGCGCGTTCGAAGTCGGAGTTAGCGAGGGCGATCTGGCCCAACGCGGCCCATGCCTCGGCACGATGGCGTCTGTCAATATCGGCACTGGTCACACCTTCAAAGAGTTCAACGGCATCGCTGCTCTTGCCCAGACGCTGCTGGCAACGAGCCAGCCCTAGCATAGCGAGCGGGTGATCAGGAGATGCCTGCCTGATCTTCAAGTACTCTTTCTGTGCCGCTTCCACCTTCTGACTTTTGAACAACGCACGCGCCAGCCCGAGATGTGCCTCGACGTGGCTCGAGTCTATTTCCAAGATCTTGCGATAGTTCTCGACCCCGGCAGCCCAGTCATAACCCCCAAACATCTCATTTAATTTCGCTCGCAAGAAACGAGGGTACACCGCATTTGGCTGCCACTCGATCCAGTGGTCTAGCACGACAATGGAGTCCACGACGCGAGCTTCCTTGAGGTAGCCCTGGGTTAGCGTTTCGTAAATCTCTGCGGCCATGACATCGTCAGTGCCACCCTGCAGCAGAGTATAGAGATAGCCCTGAGTTGACTCGATCTCACCGGCCTGAAATCTGGCCAAATACCGCTGTCGCGTCACATCACTAAGTCGCCAGCCCAACTCTTCGGCTTGCTGCAGATACTCAAAAGACTGATCAAACTGGCCAAGTCGCCGATGCGCCACGCCTAGCAGGTAGCAAACATCGCTCCGTTCGGGATGGGTGCGGTTCAAAGTGTTCAGGGTTTCAACAGCTTCACCGAGCTGCCGATCACGAAGCGCGGCGCGGGCTCGCTGCAGTGCAAACGTAAGACGCAGCCGATTCCTGGCTGGAACTGCCAGGACGACAATCAGGACAACGCCGATGACGAGCGCGTAGGTGCGAATGCGGGTTCGAGACAGCGCTGCCACGAGCAATGGCCGACATTGAAGAGATCACTACGGTGACCAAGGAATGGAAAAAAGGCACCGACGATTCGCGGTGAACCGCCAGTGCCCGTCAATTTCTTAAGCTAACGATAGGACGTTTTACTGACCGAACGCCACCGTATTTCCGTCGCGACGATCACCGAGACGCTGGTAAGCGTCGTAGCCAATCGTTTCGGTCAAGAACTGGACCGAGCCGTCGCACATCACGAATTGGGCACCACCAGGATGCTTTGACTTGAAGCCCATCGAAGCGTTCCACGCATTGGTCCGGGCGCATGGAGGGTTAAGACCTTCGTTTCGGTTCATCACACTTCCGGTGTAAGATCGACCTTCACCGGGGCAGGTGTTGAAGTTGATGGGCGCGGTCGTGGCGTTCCACAATGCATTGGCATGCATCCAGCCATTTCGGTTATGGTCACCGCACCACTGAACGATCTCACCCATCGCGATTACGTTCGCTGTGCCGTCGGTGATGTCCCGGATGCGTGCTGCCCAGGGACCATCGAGTTGGTTGGGTCCAAAGTTGCCACCGCGACTGACGATACCGGAGATTTCTAAGCCTCGCGTTCCCTGGTCCGCACGCCAACGAGCACCATTACCGAACCAGTCTTCACACTTACGCGGCGCCGCCGAATTCGGCTGCAAGGCAGGATCGACATTGATAGCACTACAGAACACCGCGTTGTCGCAACCCGTGTTGCTCTCCATCCGTTGGGAGCCTAGCGACATCGCGTAGTTTGTACCAGCCCGATCACCATTAATGATCGCTTCGTGGCTATCACTGGGGCAGATGAAGGCAGGAACGGTCTGGGCCCGCAGTAGCTGCCCAGGTGGCCCCGGTCCAGGTGCACCTGATACTTGTCTATTCTCCGGCGCACTCCAGTAATTATTTGGAACTCCAGAGGCGAACGCCCCTTGGAACACGTCGTGCATGGGCTGTTGCTCCACGAATGGAAGCAGCCGCGCCAAGTAGGTGCCTCTCATGTGCACGTCTGGCGCGGGCTGGCCCCAGAACAATCCATTAATGGGAAATCGCTTGTACGTGTCGTGATAGTTGTGTAGCGCGATTCCTAATTGTTTGAGGTTATTAGAACAACTCATCCGCCTGGCCGCTTCGCGCGCTGCCTGTACAGCAGGCAGCAACAGAGCAACCAAAATGCCTATGATGGCAATGACCACCAACAATTCAACCAGCGTGAATCCGCAGCGCGGATCCGAATTCGATCTGTGTTTCATCAAATTCCTCGCAGCTTAAGAAATGGTAAGAAACGTAGGCAAGTAAATCAGCTCACACCGATCTCTGCTCTGGAAGCTAATGTGTATGGCAATTGAAGTCAAGTAATTAATTAATTTATTTATTTCAGGTTGCACAAAATGTACGATAGCCTTCTGACCTCCTCCCCTAAACTTGATCCATGTTAAGTGAGAGAATCCTCTCCGGCCGACGGCCGGGAAAGGATTGTTTAGATGCCTGAAGAAACTCGTGGCTGACCAGGCTCTCGATGTGGATATTCTGAAGGAAGCCGCGAAGGGAAACTGGTAA
>PBSM01000190.1 GCA_002726245.1 Planctomycetaceae bacterium
CACAAGGCGAAACGGATGACACCGTCTTGTTGGCTCGCGTGACGACTGCGAATGACGATCTGGTTGCGACGATTGTGAACTACGCCTGCCATCCAACGACTCTTGCCTGGGACAACACGCTCGTCAGCCCCGACTACCCGGGAGCCATGCGTGAAGTCATCGAACAAGCAACTGGTGTGCCCTGCGTTTTCATGCAAGGCGCATCGGGCGACCTCGGTCCGAAAGAAGGCCTCGTCGGCGACGTAGCCGTCGCGGATCGTAACGGCCAGCAACTTGGCTATGCGGCCTTGTCGGCGCTTATCGCGTTTCCAACGGCGAACCAAGAGTACCGTTATCGCGGGCCCGTTGTATCAGGAGCGACCATTGGTGAATGGGAACACACCCCGTTGCCGGCTGAAACACGGGCGGCATCTGAGTCGTGGGCGGTTGTTCGCGAGAACACGCCCATTCGCTATCGCGCCGAGTTACCATCGCTTGAGGAGGTCGAAGTCGATCGTGCTCAATATGAGCAAGACGAAACCACCGCGTTGGAAAGTGGTAATGAAGACCGGGCAAGCGACTGCCGTGCGTTGATCGAACGTTGCACGCGGCTGGAATCGCGTCTTGCAACGCTCCCGGCCGAGGCGTACCCGTATCGCATGGTGACGTGGCGGATGGGCGATGCGGTCTGGCTCGCGATGCAGGGTGAACCGTACAACGTCTTCCAGCGGGAACTGCGCCGCCGCTTTCCGGAGACACCGATCATTGTTGCGACGGTCGCCGACAGTTGGGGCGCCTCCTACCTGCCGCCACGCGAACTGTACGGGTCCGGGATCTATCAAGAATCGATCGCTGTGCTCGAAGCTGGATGCCTGGAACAGGTGATCGAACAAGCAGAGCGACAGGTGCGAGCCTGTATGAAATGTTGAAATGATTGATAGGGGTAGGGAAGTCCGGTTGAGCCGGACTCCCCTCCCTCCGAACCGTGCATGCGGTTCTCCCACACACGGCTCTCCAGTTAGTGGTTGCCCGGTGATAGGGATTGAACGTAACGGGTGTGGGAGTCTCGCAGACTTCGAAACCCCAGATCCGTAAAGTAGGCATTGGGCCAACGGAGTGTTCTCGGCAAGCGTTGGGGATTGCGCCGGTGACGCTTGAGCAACTGACGTCGCAGGCGTCGATGGATCATCCCATCGTAGGCATCGAAAACATTTCAGTTGCTGTGACGAAAGTACGTGAACCAGCCGGTCGTCACCGCATTGATCTCTGCAATCGTTTGTGTCATCGACTGACCCGATTTACGCGGTGTCAACTGTCGGATTCGATCGACCATCTTACGGCGACTCTTCGCTCGCGGGAAACGGAATTTCCAGCGGAACGAATAACCCAGAAAATCGAAACTCGTCTCACGACTGTCAACGAATCGCGTCTTCTCAGGATGAATCGTCAAGCCAGCAGATGTGACAAAACGTTTCACTTCCTCAAGTGCCGATTCGGCTTCGCCCTGACTACCACACAGGATGACGAAGTCGTCGCAGTAGCGAACCATCTCGTAGCCAAGTTCAGCCATCCGATGATCCAGTTCACTCAAGTACAGATTCGACAACAACGGGGAGAGAACCGCTCCCTGTGGAACGCCCGCTTCGGGCGTCCACGCAGATAGTTCCTCCAGGATCGATTGATCCAGAAACGATTGGATCAGAGCTAGCAGACGGCTATCCGAAATCTTCGCTTGCACAAGTTGCATTAAGCGGTCTTTCGGAATGGTATCGAAGTAGCTTTGAAGATCAGCGTCAACGACAAACACCTTGCCCTCGTCAAGCTGTTGTTCGACAACTCGCAGTGCGTCATGGCAACTGCGTCCGTGGCGAAAGCCGAAACTTCGCAATGGAGATCCGGGCACTCACGGCCGAGACGACACAAGTACATGATCTTCCAGGCGATGATCGAGTACACCGCGAGACAATTCAAAAGACGATCCAACGTTTCGAATTGCCGGTCCTCGACGCGGCAGCCTGACTTCCTTCGCGGTGAGTTCTTTTTCAATCTTGTCACGAGCCCAGCTTTTCTGCCACGCGACTCCTAGCGGCAGACCGCCGGCGTCAAAGGCCACCAAGGGATGAAAGAAAGCTCCACGGCGACTGTCGCATTCGATCGGTCCAGCACTGTTGACCTGCTGCTGAGGCCGCGTCAAATCGAGTTCGGTGGTGTCTTGCGCAGGAGAACAACGTCCGATTGTCTGATCCTCTCTCGCGTGGCGTCGATGTGAGGTTGAAGAATCTTTTCGGGCGAGACTTTCGGATTATCGAAGAAGCGATAGGCAGCTTCCATTTCGGCTCGCCCATGCGTGGCAGCTGGCACACTCATGGCCGGCTTCGCGCCAAGTTCTTCAACGATCTTACCCAGCCTCTTGGTCAACCGCTGGTCACCAAACTCTGCAGCACTCACTTCATCCTTCAACGAAACTGACATCGAGAACCCCTCCGTGAAAGAAGCAAAATGGAACAAGCTTCTCACGACAGACCCTCGAACATGACAAGCAATCCAATTCTCCGCAACGAGCCGCCAAACGTCCAGCCTGACAGCATCGCTAACATGCAGCGAACGACTGCGATGCTAGCCCAGGTTGTGTGGTTCGATGAGGTGGCGTCCCAGGGTCACCCGGCCGACGGCTGAGGTTGCAATTCACGGCGTCTCGTGCCACAGTGATATAAAGCAATCAATCGCTATAACCAGCGGCTGAAATGTGAAAGCGACTGGATTAGTCCACCAACGACGATATCAGCTGATGGTTGCTCGGGTCGTAGGTTATTTCGTAAAGGAAATCTGAAATGCGTTATCTCTCTCCAATCTTGGTCGCTGCCGTGATTTCCGGTGCCTACTGTCAAGTCGCGGAAGCTCAGCTCCAGAATGACACCAACGCGGGGAACATTTCGGGCCAAACTGGACAATCCGAGAACTTCAACATCCAACGCGATACTAACGCGTTCATTGGTGGTGCCGCCACGAGCATTTTCGGTGCCCAAGGAGGTGGAGCTGCGGGGCTCGGCGGAGTCGGAAACACCGGACTACTCGGCGGCTTAGGCGGGCTCGGCGGCTTCGGACGTGGGAACACCGGATTCGGTGCTCAGGCGAATGCACAGAGTACTGCGGAGCCTCGAATCCGCTTTCGCATCACACTGGGATTTTCACATCCACGTCCCACGGGTGCCAAGGTCAGCGCGCAGTTTGCTCGAAGGCTCTCCCGAATTCCACAGTTGCCGTCGGCACGCTCGGTTGCGGTGACGATGGAGGAGCGGACCGCTGTACTCGCTGGAGCGGTCGAGACGGAGCGCGAGAGAAGGCTGATCGAAAAGTTGGCGATGATGGAACCCGGGGTCTCGGCGGTGCGAAACGAGTTGACGGTGAAGGCTGACGCGGCACTACTGCCTGTGCCGGAAGGGACGAACTAGTTCGCAACTCTTCGAGTCTCGCTCTCGTTCTCTCGACTAATGCCGGATCGGTGGGCCCGATTGGATGACTCGCAGTTCGGTTCTGAGCTGCTTCGATCATGCGTTGGTGCATCGTTCTAGGCAAGTTGATAGTCGTTGTCTTGATAGAGGGACGATGTGACTGTTCGACGGCAGGTACGGCTGCTGTCGATTCCGTCTTTGTCCGATTGTCTTCAAAGGCTGCGGGGCGCACGCCCGTCGCCGCTCTTTGGCTCAACGTCGTCTCGGCTGCTTGTCGCTGCGGCTTCTTCCCGTGTAAAAGGTTTACGGCCTGTTGTCCCATAACGATCTTGCCTGATGTTGCCGTAAAGACGGGTACAAGGCTAATGCTCTTCTGTTCGCCACTAGCATCCGTATCCCACGGAAGCCAGATGCTATAGGACTCGCCCAACTCCGACTCGCTGCGATGGTTGGTGAATTGTTCTGGTGTGAACGCGTACTTGCGATCCGGAGACTCGCGTTGTGGTTCCTCCGCCGTATCGTCGTAGGCGTAGACGACCAACTGACCTTCCACCTTCACCGGCTTATTCAGTTGGTTGTAGAAGTATAGCCGTCCGCCGAAGCCACGCGACGCGGGCATCCCGGGACGAACCAAGACGTCAGGCGTCCAGATTGCCGCCATACGCACGGGCGCGTCGTACTGGCTTTCAGCAAGCTCCGGCTTCTTATCCCAAGGTGCCTTTGGAAGCCAGCCGGTATCGATTGTCTTGCATCCAGTCGTGGCGGCAAGCATGACAAATGCGGAAAGCAGAATTCTTGTTGTCACGGGAATCTCTCTTTTCGATCGGAAGCTACGCGATTCGGAAATCGAAGTGATGCCGTACGGCACATGACCATTTGCAGAACGACTCTACTGACGACGAAATGGGAACCAGGATGGCTTGAAGGTAGCTCGTGGTTGCTGATTCGTCGTTGGCGCGGGATTCTGCTGCTGATTGGGCACATAGGCAGCGGGTCTCGCGTCGTATCTGGGGTTCGCTTGATAAACAGGTTGGTCGAGTTGACGATAACCTGCGTTGATCGCCTGTTGAGGCAGTTGTTGTAGATTCGTTGGTTGTCCGATGCCGGATCGCTGCAAGTGTTGAGTCTGTTCGTTCGGCAATGCGATGGGAGATGGTTGTGGTGCTTCGTGAGCGTGTTGGTGCTCGCCTGCCGCGAATTGGCTTCCGGTTGGGTCATCATCGGGGAAGAGGACGGGCACGTCATCTGAGCAGAACATGCAGCCAGCTCCCTCGAGACCACGTTCGCCATCGAGCGAGACGACGTCGCCGAGGCACCAGTTCATCCGCTGCGATTCCATCATCTTGACGATCTCGTAGTCTTCATCCTCAGAGACGATGTAAGGAGTCAAGATAAGCAGCAGCTCCGTGCGAATGGTTTCTTTTGCCTCGAAGTTGAACAAGTGCCCCGCGACCGGAATGTCGCGTAGCCACGGTACACCTGTCGATCGCACTTCATCTCGCTTGGTGATCAGACCACCGATAACGACAGTCTGACCATTTTTTGCGCTAATCGTTGTTTGTGCCGTTGTGCGATTAATCGGAGGGACGATAAACGTGCCGCCCGCACCATCGGACAAGACGGTTCCGTCGGCAGCGGAACCCTGTTCTGACTTGTCGGCATCCACCGTCATAACGACGACACCGTCGTCGTTGATACGTGGCTCAATGGCCAGAATCAGGCCGGTTGGCACATCCGTGACGTCCTGCGTCACTCCCGTATTGGTGGCGGTCGAGCCGTTGAATCTGGCAATGTCTCGACCCACCTGAACGAATGCTGGTTGGTTGTTCAACGCCATGACTTGCGGGCGGCTCAACACCTGAAGTCGGCCTTGCTCCTCAAGCGCTCGCACGAGGATATTAACGGAATCGCTGGCGGCGGATAGAACCAAACCGGGAGAGCCAGAGCCCAACAACGACATCGTGCGACCAAGACCAAGGTCGGAAATCCCTTGTGTTCCAACAGTAGAGCGACCAACGTCATTTAGATTGGGCAATCCGGGACTCGTACCGACACCATTTGTGACACGACTGAAGTTAAAGCCCGGAATCGAAGCATCACCGCCCAGGCTGGCGATACCACGGTCGAACAATAGGTCATCCTGAACCCCAAGTTCGGCGCCAAATTCATGCACATCCCCGAGAAACACTTCAGCAATCAAACATTGCACCAGAACCATCGGAGGCCGGACGTCCAGGTCGCGAACCACTTGCATGATCGTCTCCATGTATCGCGGCGAAGCAGCGACAATCACACTGTTGCTGATCGGTTCCGAGATCGCCGTTACTTGCAGCAGCAGCGTGTCGAGCGTTGTGCTCAGGCCTGCTTGGACCGTCTGGTTCAACGTGTTTCGTTGAGATGTCACGTAGTCTTGAATTGCTTGAGCCACGAAGTCAGACGAGTTGTTCTTGAGGCGATAGACGACGATCTCATTCGTCGTGAAGCCCTCTTCGTCCAATCGCAAGAGCAATGTCTCGACCACTTCCAAGTCCGAACTCGAACCGGAAGCAATCACGCTGTTCGTGCGAATATCAACCGCGAAGGTCAACGGCACGAGCGAGTTCTCCCCCCCAGCGGTCGTCGTTTGGACTTGCGGCTGCCGGAACGCAATACCGAACGCGCCGCCAGTACCCTGGCCGATCGTAACGTCCTGGCCAAAGACTTGTTGCAGTGTCGCGGCCAGACTGGTGGCATCGCCGTTCATGATCGTAAAGACCTTCAACTGTGCTTCGGCGTCTGGCATTTGATCGAGTTGCTCGATCAATGCGCCGATCAGTTCCATGCTTTTCGCAGGAGCACGAACGACCAGAGAATTCGTATTCGGGTCGGCGTTCACCTGAACATCGGCAAGTATTCCGCTGCGTAGCAAACGACCACCCTCCTCATCAATCAAGATCATCTCAAGCGTGATGGAGGGCAAACGCGACGTACCTTGCGTTGCAGCCGCCCCGCCTTGGCCCGGTTGCTGCTGTTGTCCCTGAGTGGTTGACTCGGCACTGATGGCATTCTGCAGGACTTCAGCGAGCTCCTCGGCGATAGAATTCTTCAACTTGAAGATCTTCACTTGAGCGGACGTCGGCGTTTCGTCAACATCCAGTGACTCGACCAGACGCCGGACTTCTGCCATGTCACGCGGACTGGCCTGGACGATTAATGTGTTCGTACGGTAGTCCGAGCTGACCTGAACTCTCGTGCCCAATCCGGGGCGCAGCTCGGTATCGGTTCCGGGCTGATTGACGAAGAAGTTACGAATAGCGGTCTCGGCATCGACAGCCGAGACGAACTTGAGACGGAAGATCTCGAACTTGTCTGACGGTTGCGTCGGTTGGTCGAGTTTCCTGAGCAGATTGGTCACGACTTGCACGCTCTCTTCACGTCCGATCAAGAGAACCGAATTCGGCTCGACAAGCGCCCGAATACTCACCGGCCCTTGGCGCGGTGCAAGGATTTCCTCGTAGAGCTCTAGTACGAGCGTGACTAGTGCTTCGCTGTTAACGTGCATCAATGGATAGACCTCAACGACGGGCTGCGTCACATCACTCAGCCGCTCGATCTCTTCAATGATCTGCCGCACACGTGCCACGTCTTGGGGACGTCCTCGGATGATGATCGCATCCAATCCTTCCAGGAACTCAATCTGGACGGAGCCGATCAGCCCCGTGCCTGACGCGTCGGGGTCTTGTTCGCCCGTGGGAACTCCGTTCGCAGGCGGTGCCTGCCCTGGCGGTGCGGCTGGGGCTGGCTGGTTGCCGGCTGCCGCGGCGTCTTGCTGAAGCAGAGCCGTTCGGGTGTCCTGGTTGAAGCGTTGTCGATTCAGCGGAATCGTCGCCGTTACTTGACTATCGGCATCGATGGACGTCCGTTGCACCAAAGCGACGGCTCTCTGCACCTTAGCCGGATCAGCATTGCGCAGAGAGACCAGATAGCTGGACTGATCGGCCGCCAGCGGCTTGTCGAGAGCCTGTGCGAGGTTTCGCCAGACGCGGGCAACGCCGGCGTCGCCGTTGAAGGTCAACATATTCGCACGTCGGTCGATCTGCATGATCGCTTGCGGGCCACGTGCCGTGGCCAGTGTTACGGTAGCGACTTTGCCGTTTCGCGCCGTCGGGAACGTCACCTGAGAGCCCCAAAGGCGTCGCAACTGGTCTTCGAAGGCGCGCCACGAAACGTTTCGCAAAATATGGCCGGCGCTCGAGCGAGCGGGTTCCGGCTGATCAGCCTGGAAGACCGCAGCAATCTGACGGTGCGTCCCTTCAGGAGCTACGACCAGGACGCGTCCCGTTCTCGGATCCGCTTCGATGCGGGCCGCCCGGAACTGCTCTTGGAGTTTTGCTGCGACCGCCACGGGATCGGCCCCGTTCGTCCCGTACGCGCGGAACGTGCTTGCGGGCTTTGGTTCCGTTGCAGGTTCCGCGAGCGGCCGGTCGATCGCGCTAACGAACTGGTTGGCAAGTTCCTGAGCTTGAGCGGGCCCTTGTACGACGAGCCGATTCGAATCCGAATCGACTAGCACGCGCGTATCATCTGCGACACCGGACAGCATCGTGCGCAGTTGTGGGGCCACGGTTTCCGCATCGCGATGGCGAAGCGGGTAGGCGCGATAGCCCGGTGGCAAGGAATTCTGCGCAACGACCGAGGTCGTGATCAGGAGCAGGACGTAGAACAAGCAAGCGCCGCGCGAACGGGCGGGGTGCCGCGCGGAAGAGATGTAGGGTCGCATGTGGAGGTTTCCATCCGTGTGAACTCGGCACGCGTGGCCATTGCTAGCGATGGACACAACGCCATCGCTGGAACCCACTCAGTAGCATCATCGGCTCAATCGTTGCAGCCGTTACAGCGAATGTGCGCCGAATTGTCCGTACAACCGGCGCCAAAGAGGCCGAATGCGATAAGCTGGATAACGTGTAGAAAGCTTGTGGCCAAGCTGGTGTGCAGGACCGTCGCGAGGCGAGTGGGTTAAACGAGAAATCCGCAGGGCAATCAGATACCGCCCAGATCGGTCGAGCCGCTGCCGACAAGACTACGCCCAAGTGAAACGTTGATTACCCTGCCGTCAGACAACTCAAATTGGGCGAACTTGTCCCCGACCACGACCTTCGAGACTTTGCCCTGAATCGTGCCGACAGACAATGCGTCGCCAGCCCGAAGCCTCAACACTTTGCCTTCCGTCTTGATGTTGATCCAGACGACAGGGCCGAGGCTGCTCCTGGTGATTCCCGAGACAGTGGCCAGTGTCGCGGGGTCGAATCCAGGATCCTCGGGCGTCTCGGCGCGAGCCACGACGACAGCAATCTTGAGCGATCCCGTCACGCTCTTCGGAGGCCAGCCCTTGTCAGTGACCCGATAAGGGACGACATATTCCTCCTCACGGAGATTATCGTCGGACGGAGTCCATATCACGTCGCCACGGTCGTCAAGGCGCAATCCCTCCGGCACGTCTCCCTCAAGCTCGAATGAAAGCCCGTCTGACTCAGGGTCTTTCGCGGGGATGCTGACTCGGAATTCTTTGTTCGGGTTGGCGCGTTGCGTTGCCACGAACTCCACCTTCGGCGGCTGGTTGGCCGGAGAAAACAGACTGCGATTCATGATCGTCTGCACATATTCCTGTACATCCTTCCGCGCGAGACGATCTGATCGCTCGGGTTCCGGGAGAGCTTCGCGATCGGGCGCGCCAGGAATGGCGATCGCCTCAATCCCAATCTTGATGTTGAGTTGCTTCGAGTTGTTAATTGGCTTTGCCGTGAGACGCGTTATTCGGTGGAGTTGGTCAACGCTGTAGAAGTCGTAAAGAAACTGAATGAGCTGCTGCAACGTGCCGCGGGCACCGAGGCCGAACCCGTGGCGAACGTAGGCATCACCCTCTCGATTAAGCGACGGTGTGTCCATCTTCACACCGTCGAGCTTGACATCGACGGCGCGTCGGCGGAGCCAGTCCAAGTAGAGCGAGCGAGCACGCATCGGGGCATCGGGCAGCGATCTCTCACGCCAGCCGGCAATCTGCCTCTCCGCCTTGTTCCCGCGCTTGATTGCCGTCTCCTGCTTCCCGATGGTCCCTTCAAGCTGGACAAGCTCGTCTTTCTTGTCATCAAAGGAGGCAGTCACACGCCCGATGGTAAAGATGCCGCCGACGATCAATAGCGCTGCTACGACGATACCGGCGAGTATCTTTTCTCTCGAGGTCATTCCGGTTGCCTTGCTCATCGTGTTTGACTTTCTGGCTCGTTCGTCGAGTCTGCGGAGGCGGTTTGCGCGGTATCTTGCGGTGCCGTCTCTTGGGGGGCGGTGTCTTGGAGGGCTGCGGGCTCCTTCCGACGATTTTCACCTGGCTCGATCAAGACCGTCTCCTTGAACTGCCAGTGATACTCATCGCCACGAGGAGCATCTTGCTCGCCTGTGCTTAGGAGGCGGCGGCCGTTGGCACGCAGCGAGTTTCGCACATCGGTGACCTGCTCGGAGTCTTTGGCCAATCCATCGACGACAATCTGCGCGCCCTTCGGTATTCGCGTGGCGAAGTTCAAGTGTGTGACAATGACCTCTTCGGGAGGTGGCAATCGTTCGGATAGGTCGGACAACTCGTCGAGCCAAGTGATATCGTTGTCGAGGAACTCCTGAATCACCCCTTGGTGCCTTTGGCTGGTTTCGGCGGCCACGATGTCCTTCTTCAAGTCGGCCGTGTAATCGCGTTGAACGGCGAGTTCCTTATCCAAGTTCCATAGGTTTATCAAGACTCCTGCGACGATGGCCAAACCAGCCGCTACTGCCGTCCCAACGACCAGCAGGTTGCGTCGTGCGTTGTTGGGAGGCTCGGGCTTTTTGTGTGGATGCAGGAAGTCGATCGCGTGGGGCGATTCAGCAGCTTCATCAACAAGCAGGCCCAACAGCGGCGCGAATCGCCCCGCATGCTCGGGACGCGTTGCGAGAGCGCTAGCATCAACATGTTGTTCCGAAAACGGATCGAACAACTCAACAGGGAGCGACAGTTCGGTGTCGATCGTACTCTTCAGTGCGGCTTGCTCGCTGCCACCGCCACAGAGCACAACCTTTTCGACCCGTCGCCCGCCAAGCTGATTCTGCGCCGAAGCGATAGTACGGCGGATCTCGCCAAGCAGCGCTCGCGATTGCGCCGCCGGATCAACCGCGCTCGCCAATCGCACAGTTCGCATCAGAGCAACATGTTCATCCACGAGAATCGTGAGATCAGCTTCATCCGAAAGTAAATCGACCATCAATCGACAGTCGCTTGCCAAGTGGCCATCGCGGCGACGTAGCAAGGACGCGGCGGCGAGGGGCCGCAGGATCAGCCGGCTCGGAGAGAGCTCCGCGCTCTGGCACGTTTCGCGAATCTGTCCGACCATCGTCGGCGAGATCGCGGCGGCCAGGACGTTGAAGCCGTCGTCTTCAGACGCGCCGAGGTGCACGAAGTCGAGCGGCCAGTCTTCGCCGAGCGTCGTGAACTCTCGCATTGCCTGGAACCGCACCATGTCCGGCAACTCTTCGAGCGGGCAGGTGGGCAAAGTGAGTTGCCGCAATTCAATGCTGGCTCGACCAACGGCGACCAACGTCTCGGCGCGTCCAACATTGCGGGCGGCTAATGCCGCGGCGACCTTCTCGCCAACATTCACATCCGCGAACGTCTGGCCTGGATCACGCGGCCCCAAGTCGATGACAAAAGCATGCTCGACCACGACATCTTTGCCGCGTGTGTTGGCGACGGCGATGCGGGCTTCTCGGAGATCCCATTCGATTGCAAGTAGCCGTGGCATGTAGTTGTCCGATCGGATTTGGTTTTGTGCTTATCGCAAGCTGGTTAAATGAACTATTGGGCCGCGAGACCTTCGACAAGATCGACGCCCAGCGTCTCCAGGGCATACCCTCGGCCGAGGTGGCTAATATCTCTCCAGAATAGTACGCGAGGTGTGTCGGTGGTAGCGTCGAAAACAACTTCTGCTCTCGCGGACGGGCCTCCACCCTGGAAATAACCGACGATCTGCGCCCGAAATATATCGCCGCCAGCGCAGACGAACGGCAATAGATTCTTCATCTCGTCCACCGTGACAACGGCTTCGGTCAACAACCACGTCTCGTGCGAGCGGCTGCCCTCGTCGTCCTCCGTGGGGTCAACTCGGAGATTGACTATCTGTTCGGCAAGCTCTTCGGTCATGCCGGGAATGCCGAGCAAGATCTCGTAAGGTGCCTGATTGATATTGATGCGCCCCGGAATCGACTCCGCATCGACGGTGGTGACATTGTTCATCAGCGTCCCCATGTAGGCGGGCATCGCCAGAATGTCGCTGTCGAATGGCGATTGAACCGTTGTTTGCTCGTTCTGATTGTTGGGCTGCTCCTCTTGATTCGAGATCGCCACGCGTGCGCCGATCAGATCGAGGACTTGCGTGAATGTGCCTTTCGGCTCTTGAGTGAGATCGAGTTCGAGGGTATCCGCGGTTACGACCGATCCGACGCCAGCGTTTCCGTTGTCATCGTCATCGCTTGGACCGTACAGCCGGTAGGCCAGAATGAAGTTGGTCCATTCGTCGCTGAAGACTTCACTCAGTTCTGCCTGCAGCGTTTCGAGATCCTCGTTGTTGATGTAGATTCGTGGCAGTCCATCAATGTTCGCGTTCGTCTCGCTGCTGTAGAGAGTGAGGTACGGCGACCAACCTCGCGTTGCTCCCGACAGACCGGAATCCGTTACCGCCGTGGTCGTGGTGTCAACGCCAAGCGAAGTTGACATGGTCTGCTCGTGCGGATCGATCATCCCGTTGCGATTGAAGTCGGCACCAAACAGCAGTTCCGGAGTAACGCCGACGACCAAAAGCAATTCTTCGACCGACTGGATAGGCCCGTTACGTGGCTCGTAGGCTGGCTGCAGAGTCGAGTAGTAATCGCTGAATTCGGCACCATAGTCACGAGCTTCGTCATCCTCATCCATCCAGTCCAGAATCGCATCGGCCACGTCTTCGGTCATTCCCGGCAACACCATCAGCAACGTTCGGCCCGCACCTTCCTGGATCCCGTCCGCTTTGAGAACGAGATTCAAGTTCACACGAGCCGATTCGTCTTCCAGGCCATAGCGGACGCCAGCCAGCGTCGGATCATTATCGTCGAGCAAGGGAGCGAGTACCGTGAAGCTGCCGCGACTGAGAGCATCTTGCTCCGGGATGACCACCGCACCTTGGAAAATAAATGGGTTGTTATAAATGCCTCCAGCTTCCGCTCGCGTCGCTTCGTCTTGCATCAAGAACATTTTGACGGCTTCGACACCCGACTGTGCCAGCATGCGAGCCTGGATGCGGCGGCCGTTGACTTCGGTAACTCGGCGATGCGCAATCATCAGGTCACTGAAGGTGTAAGCCGCCAACGCGATGACGACGACTACGACAAGGACGATGATCAACACAACGCCTCGCCGCACACGCGTCCGCCGTCTGGTCGCAATGCTATCTTGGGAGATGCTCATATTCCTGCCGCCTCCAACGACGCGGTGTCCGATTCCGTAGCTTCTCCCGTGGCAACCGGTACCAGCAGGCGGTAATAGTTCAGATTCGACGTGTCGAACTCGTCGAATGCTGGCTCCCCGGGAGCAGCGTTTAGATTCTGCCATCGCTGTGATTGCATGACCAAGATGATTTGGATCGCCAAAGGGAGCCCTTCTTCAGCTTCGGTGTCCCACTCGACACGCCATTCCACGCCATCGAAGTACTGAAACTCCAGCGAAACAACTTCCGGCGCGATGACTTCTCCGGCGCTTTGAGACGTTGTCAGCAATCCGTTGTTGGCGGCGTGTTGAGCTACAGCACGATCCAACTGTCTTCGCACTAACCCACGGCCGACGACTTCGGGATCGGTCGATGTGGAGATGTCGGAAGAAAGCGTCTCGATATCGACCGCGGTTGGGGCCGATTGCGGATCGATGACGTGGTAGGTAACGGTTTTGATGTCACTTGGCACGTCAATGACACCTTGCGACCGATCTGCCGCCAACATCGCTTGGTATTCGTCAAAGCGAGGCAGTCGGCTGACATCGATTTGCAACTCGTATTGATTGCCGTAGATGCCGAGTGTCGTCGGGAAGGAGACAGTTGCAGCAAGATCCATTGTATTCACAGATTCGTCGCCCGCCAAGAGTTCAGAAGTGTCCAGTTCAAGCCCGGAATCACCGCTTCCCAATTCGCCCTCGCCCTCGCCGAGTGCCGCGATCGCACCTTCAGCCGATTGCGCCACAAGCTGATCGAGCGTCGAAAGATCTTGCTCGTAGTCTTGGACAACGCCGCGAATATCGTTCGCGATGATGTTGAGGGTCTCTCGGGCGAGTTGGGACTCTTCAAGGAATTCGCGACGCGAGTCGAACGATCGCAGGTGCAGATCGATCATCATGCTAACAGCGAGAAGGATCACCGTCGTCAGCCCCAATGCCAGCATCAATTCGAGCAGCGTGAAAGCTGTGTGTTGACGAAAGTAGCCATCACACTCCACGTGATGAAAGCGGCAGTGGTAGAGATGTCGCCCGCGCGATGGACGTGATTGAATCAAACTCTGTTGGTGATCCCGCTTCTCATCACGCGGAGCGTGATGGCTACTTTGACGATTCATGACTAGCCTCCCGTCTCGGTCGAGGTTGTCGTCGTCAAAAGCGTCTCGTCAATTAGCCACCGCGTCAGCTTGAATGACACCGGGCGAGAGTAGATCTCAGGGCTTTGTTCGACCAGCACCTGCACCGCAACCAGGGCAGCGTCATCGATCGGTTGTACATCGACGGAGAACAACCAATCGTCTTGATATTCTACGTCGGCAACGGGCGCTTGCCCCTGTGCTTGCAAGGGCAGAAAGCCAATCTCCAACTCGGCCATCGTCGATTCTGCAAGCAACTGTACCGTCGTCTTGTCCCGAGCGATCTCGGCATTCCTCGCGCCGATTCGCATCAGTTCGCCGATTGTGGCCAGCGCTCCGCCCAGGATGGCAAGTGCAAGCATCACCTCTAGTAACGTGAGTCCGGACCGACGATAACTCGGCGAGCGGGGGGCGTTACCCACATCTTCAGCCGCGCAGCGGCGACAGGATGTAGCCGTGGGCGTTAGCCCACGGAACCATTCGCA
>PBSM01000191.1 GCA_002726245.1 Planctomycetaceae bacterium
CCAAGAGCTTCGGCTCTTCCCGGTATTGGCCGAAAGTCTTGGCGACTTTCGCTACGGCCTACCCGAAAGCTAAGTCGAGACGAAGTACTAGTGCTTTGTCAAAGCTAAGAATTAGGGTTGGCTTAATCAGCCGCCACGCGCTAGCGCGCCGGATTATGTCAACAGATGTAAACACAAGCCACGTTCACACGGTCGTCGAAGCGACGGTTGCGCCGCCGGGGACCACTGATGTCTCGGTCGTCGTGCCAACGTATTGCGAGGCTACGAACCTACCAGAGCTTGTTTCCACTGGTCGCGAAGGCACTTGACGAAGCCAATCTGAGTGCCGAGATCATCATTGTTGACGACAACAGTCCCGATGAGACGCCCGACGTGTGTGAGCGGTTGGCGCAGGACTACCCTCTGCGGCTAATCGTTCGTCGCAGTGAGCGAGGCTTGTCGAGCGCGGTGATTCACGGGATGAAGCAGGCGCGAGGCGAAGTGCTCGTTGTCTTGGATGCGGATCTGTCGCATCCGCCCGAGAAGGTTCCTGAGCTGGCCGCAGCGATCGCGGGGGATTCAGCCGACTTTGTCATCGGCAGCCGCTACGTTCCCGGTGGTAAGACCGATGGGGACTGGGGGCTCTTTCGTTGGCTCAATTCGAAGGTTGCGACGCTGCTCGCTTTGCCATTGACGTCCGCCCGAGACCCGATGGCTGGCTTTTTCGCACTGCGCCGCAGCACTTTCGAGGGCGCTCAATCGTTAGACCCGATCGGTTACAAGATAGGTCTTGAACTGATCGTCAAGACGGGCTGTCGGCGAATCGCCGAAATCCCGATTCGCTTTCGAGATCGCCTGTACGGCGAGAGCAAGTTGTCACTCAAAGAGCAGATCAACTACCTGCGACATCTTCGTCGTCTGTACGTGTTCAAACTCGGTTGGCTTGCCAAGCCGCTGCAGTTCGTTCTGATCGGCTCGACTGGAATGGTGGTGGATCTGGCCTCTTACGCCTTGCTACTGTCCATCGCGTCGGTATCCGTGGCGCGAGCGGTTGCAATCGGCGTGGCGATGACGTGGAACTTTCTGCTGAATCGCCGTTTGACTTTCAGCGAGTCGCGTGGCAATTTGCTAATCAAGCAGTATGTTCTGTTCTGTGCGGCCTGCTCGGTGGGTGCAGGCGTGAACTGGGCGCTTTCGGTCGGCTTGTGTGAATGGTTTGAATTCTTCACCAACGCGAAACTATTTGCCGCCTTCTTAGGAGTGATTGCTGGAACGGGCTTCAACTATGTTCTTAGCAGTCGCGTTGTGTTCCGGACCCACAAGGCTAGCGCGGGAACTGATTGACGAGGCCGCCTGGAAAGCCCGGTGCAGTTCCGCCGTTTGGGGGTGCGCCAGACGGCAGCACACCAGTCGTGAGAGTGTTAGCCGGATAAGTTTGTGAACCGGCTACGCCGCGCTACGTCTCAAAGGTTGACAAAGCACTAGCTTGATTTTCCGCTACTGGTCTACCGTGGATTTCGGAATTCGCCAGCTCAGATGTTCGTGCAGGAAATCGAAAGTTTCGCGATCGGTGTATGGTGTGTTGTTCGGGTACGAACCGTAGTAAGTCATGGCAGTCCTGCGCCCGACGTCCAGATTCTCGTACAACAAACGGACCTTCGCGAACTCGGCACAGGTCTTGTCGGCAAATAGACCGTCATGATGAAAACGCTCAACCATGAACGGTCGCGGGCAAATCAAAGCTGCCATTTCCGCGTAGTTGAATTTGCTACCCAGATCAAACTCGAATATCTCGTATTCGCTGTGTGCGAGGTAGCCGTTCGGATAGCGATTGGTCGCGGTTCTCCAGATCCAATCGCTGAAGTCCGAGGAACAGATCGAGAGGCAATAGCCGTCTAGTAGCGCAGGTATCCGCATGGCGGATTTCCCACCGTACGAGATGCCGTAGAATCCGATCCGGTTGCGGTCCACAAAGTCCAGTCCACCGAGCCAGCTCAATAACTGCCGGTGCTGAGCGACCATGATTGAAAACAACGATTGCTTGAGCGGGTTCGCCTTGCGCTGGAGTGTGCGGAAACCGTCGCCGCCCCGATACAAATGCTGCGGTGCAAAAACGATGAAGCCGCGTTTCGCCAATCGCGAAGCAAAGTCGCGATAGGAGGTGTGATCGCCAGTTACCGTGAATTGCGTGCGCCCTTCAAGCCCATGCTGACAGACGACCACGGGCCGTTTCTCGTCTTTGGCGATCTCTTTCGGGAGCAGCAAGATCCCGTAGAGCCTCAGCTCCGGAAACACATCAAGAGCGACCATATAGCCGCGATACTCAGGCTCGTCGTAGATCATCTGCGTGCGAGCATTCGCTGGCAGCAAGTCTCGATCGAAAGATCCAATGATCTGGTCGCGGAAGTGTTCGCGATATGACACTGTGCTCTTCTCGAATGCCTGCACACCAGAGTCGCGTTCGATCTTCGCAATGAATTGGGCACGGACCTGATCGCTCTGGTCCACAAGCCGCTGCGAGAAGGCCGCGAGTTGTTTGAACTGTCGCGCAAGTCGAAGATCGGAGTTGAAGTCCTGACGTAGATGAATCGGGGCAGCACGGGACGTGGCCAAACGAGCTCCGGACACGTGCTTCACGACTGTTTCGAGAAAGGGTGCACTGCCGAAGTGTCCGGCGCCATCGCCGCTGACGACCAACTCCATCACAGGCTTTGGCTTTAGACCGGCGATCAGCTCGCGTGCTCGTTGCAGCTCGTTTCGTACCGATTCGACCGGCGGTGTGATCAGCCGCGCAGGCGCACTCTGCGTGCCAGGCGGGATGTTAACCGTGGCAATCTGGCAGGACTCGACGATCAGTACTCGCGGCGCAATCAGCGACGCTATCTCGGCGTCGCCGAATTCTCGCAACAGACCGAACACGTTCCGGTCGATCGGCTCCTGCCAGATCTCTTGTCTCGAATTAAAGTAGCCGCTCACCCCGACAACATCGACCCGCTGATCGAGCGCGCCAGCGTACAAAGCTACGAGCCACCTTCGCCAAAACCAACAACCGCAATGCGCGGATCATCGTTGTCGGCCTCGCTGTCAAACCAATCGACTGCGGCGAGGACCTTCTGCACTTCGTAGCCGATCAGGTGCCGTCCCATCTGGTAGGCCGCTCGGTATAGCAGCTCGCGGTGCGTGACATTCGAAACCCGCTTGCCATCGGCAATCACGGAAAGATGATTGCCGCGATTGATCAGCATTGGAACGAGGACGCGACATCCACTCTCTGCGAGTCGCCTCGCAAACTGGGATTCGATCGGTACGCCGGCTACGAGCCCGGCAAGCACCTCGGGCGTCTGCTCGCAATCGGGAATCGCCACAACCTGAGCGATCGACGACTTGCGGGTCGGCTCCAGCAACAGGCCCTCACCATAAACTCCGTCGAGCGCCGGCCAACGAACGGCGTAAATGTTGTATCTATCTCCGTGGCCAACGAGTGCCGGTTGAACGCGGGTCGCAACGAACTCCAGCGTAGCAATCTCTGGACGAGGATCGCGGACTCCGATCATGGCCGCAAAACGGCGCCGATTCGGATCAATCGACTTGCTGTAGGCAGCCGCGGATGACGTGTCGCGATTCCATAGTTTCGTGCGGCGTTCGACGGATGCTTCAATCTCGCGCAGCAAGAATCGATCGTTGCCCTCAATCGTATCGACGGCGATATCGCCCTCTAACGTGAGCGGTCGTGTTCCGGCGAGAGGCTCGCCTGACACCTCGGTATCCTCATCAGCGTCAGCGACATTGGAAACTGCGATCAGCAGAACGGAAAACAGCACGATGTAGAGCCGATGCTCTAGAGAAGCCAGCCGCGCAAACATGAACAACTCTCCCGCTGTCATTTCTTGCTTGGACCGTCCGATTGCAAATACGCCAGCAAATCGCGGATCTGTTGATCCGTCAGTTCATCAAGCAACTTCTCCGGCATCAGAGAAACGATCGACTCTCGCAGTTCTTCTAGATCCGAGCGACTGAGCACCGTGCGTTTGTTCTTCGCGTCGAGCAGCGTGATGGTTTCCGCGTTGGATTCCGCCAGGAGCCCTGTGAGGACTCGACCGTCGTTCGTGACCGCAACATGGGAGATGTATTGTGGCCGGACCTCAGAGTTGGGATCGACGATGTTGCGAATCAGCTTGAGACGGTCCTTTCGTTCGGCGCCGGTCAGGTCGGGACCGATCTGAATTCCTTTGTCGTGCAACTTGTGGCAGGTCGCGCACGTCTTTTCGTAGATCGGCATTCCTTGAGCAGCGTCACCCTTTCCACGGTAAAGCGACTGGGTGACCGCGCTAATACGTCCTTGAAGCTGCAACGGAGTTGCCGGCTGGATGCGTCCCCAAGTTTGGGTGACAAGGCCGCGGAGTTGCTCGTTGTCGTGTTCGAGAAGCTGCCGCACTTGGTCCAACGCCACGTCCTTGGCGTCAATCTCGTTCTTCTCAATCGCGGCAAGCAATGTCATCGCTCCAGCGGGACGACTGCACAGCAGATCAATCGCTCGTGGCTTTGCGCCGGGCTTGAGCGCCGAGTAGGCCGATTGCACGTTGGTGGCGATATGCGATGCGTCAAAATACGCTAACGCCGCGAGGGCCGCTGTCTGAATCTGTTCGGTCTCGCTGTCGCCGATCAAGCGAAGCAATGGTTCAACCGACGCCACTGTTTGCGTCTCGCCGAGAGCCCGAATGATGTCGAGCCGCTCTGCAGCCGGTTGCGAACCATCTTCAATCATTCGGATTGCTTCAGCCGTGGAACCTCCGAGTCTCAACGCAAGTTGAATGACTTGAGCATCGGAAGGTTCTCGCACCAACAACTTCGCCAACGGCACTTGTAGCGGTTTCGGAACACTTTCGAGTCGGCGGCCGGAACGCGCCTCGACCATCCCCCTCAACACGAGCTCAAGATCTTCTTCGCCCGGAGCCAGCGCGAGCAGCCTCGCGCACGCCGCGAATCCAGCATCAGTGCCTTCGGCTGTCAAACGGCGAGCGAGCCGTTGGACGATGAACTTGCGTACGATCGGCAATTCCCAGACGTCCGGCGATTCAACCAATCCCAACACAACGGACGTTGCCGAGATCGCCTTGTCTTCGATCGCCCACCACAAGAGCAACGGCACATGAACATCTTCCGCGTCCTTCGTATGACGAAGTAACTCCGCGACGATTGGCATTGCAGCGTCGGCTGGTAGTCGTTTCGCAGTACAAGCCAATTGGCTCCGAACGACAACGCTCGAATCACTATGCGCGAGTCGCACAAGTTTCGAACCGAGGGCGGGCGAAACGCTCCTTTTGTCACCCAATAGCCTGACCGTCCAGGCGCGAACGTACTCGTGTTCGCTTTCGAGTGTCTTCTCTGCAAGCCGAATGTCGAAACCGCCACTCACATAGATCGACCAAAGAGCTTGCAGAGCCAGACGCTGGTCGCCGCTGTCGAGCATCTTCTCTAGCGCAGGGATGATCGACTTGTCGCGCCGCTCAGCGAACAAGCGGCGAGCCTGGCGTGCGTACCAATCATTGGGATGCGAAAGCAACGCGATCAGTTCAGCGTTCGACTTCTTGCTCAGATCCAACTGATGTGCCGAAATCGGTTTGACGCCACTGGGAGCGACTCGCCACACTCGCCCATCATCTCGACTTGGCTGATACCACTGGCTGCGATTCTTCGGCGACGAATGCGAAAGGTTGTAGTCGTACCAGTCAGCTACGTAGAGTGCTCCGTCGGGCCCCACCGTGGAATCGACCGGCCGGAACCAAATGTCGCTGGTCGTGACGAAATCCCCGGCCGCGCGCGTGGCGAATGTCGAGCTTCGCAATTCGACAGTGCTCCAACGCATGGCGCTATGACGCCCGTTCGGAGCAATGCACTGACCGTTGAAGCGTTCGGGGAACGCGCCGCCTTGGTACAGCACAAATCCGCCCGTCAAGCTATCGCCGGTATAGCCATGATGCTTAACGGGCTGGAAGTAGCCGTAGGTGTGCGGATTGTGCAGAGGGCCGTGCTTGCCGAACCCTTTGACGTAATAGGCACCTTGCACGTGATGAACAAGCGGCTCGACCGTGTTGCCGCCAGCGAAGAGGTTCCCGAATTGATCAAAGTCGATGCCCCAGGTGTTGCCACCGCCTTCGGCAAAGAGTTCAAACTCTCTAGTGCGCGGATGATATCGCCACACGCCTTGCTGAAACCCGATGCCTCGGATCTCGGCCGTCGCAGTGCTTCCCTGCGCACCATAAAGCCAACCGTCAGGTCCCCAAGTTAGCGAATTTGCAAAAGCGTGTGCGTCATCCATACCGAACCCAGTAAGGAGTACTTCCGGATCGCCATCGGGGACATCGTCTTGATCGCGGTCAGCGCAGAACAGCAGATACGGCGGTTGAGCGACGAACACGCCGCCGTAACCCAACGCCATTCCCGACGCCAGATTCAAATCGGAAAGGAAGTGTTTCACACGGTCCGCTCGACCATCTCCGTTCGTATCTTCGTAGATCGAAACCCGGTCGTTGCCCTTTGGGCCCTTGGGCGGCGGATCGGGGAGCTTGTCGTATTTCGTTCGCAACCAGTTATCGACTTTGACGGGCTTCAAGCCGTTCGGGTTGGGAAACTGCCGGTATTGCAGCACCCACATGCGGCCGCGATCGTCGAAACTGATCGATAGCGGCTGAGCGACTTGCGGCTCGGCGACCACAAGGCGGATCTGCAATTCCTCGGCGACCTTGAACTGTTTGGCTGCCACGACAGGTGACAGTGGGAGCGGTGCTTCCTCGATAGCGACAGTTCCTTGCGCCCAACAAATCGACGCGCCGCGGATAAAGAACGGCAACACAAATAATCTGCAAACTGAGGACACGGCGAATACTCTCATTGCACTTCTAGAGTCGGTATTGGTCGAACGAGTCACGTCAACCTAGCCAAGAATGGGCTTCACGACCTGCCCGTGGACATCGGTCAAGCGGAAGTCGCGGCCTTGATAACGGAACGTGAGCTGCGAGTGGTCGATGCCGAGTTGATGTAGCATTGTGGCGTGCAAGTCGTTCACGTGAACAACGTCATCGACGGCCGCATAGCCCAACTCGTCTGTCGTTCCGTGCGTATAGCCACCTCGGATGCCACCACCCGCCATCCACATCGAGAACGCGCGGATGTGATGATCGCGACCCGCACCGCCTTTGTTCGTCTGGGCCATCGGCGTGCGTCCGAACTCGCCGCCCCAAATCACAAGCGTGTCTTTCAGCATGTCTCGCTGCTTCAGGTCCTTGATCATCGCAGCAGACCCTTGGTCGCACAGCCCCGAACATACGTTCATGAAGTGAACGAGATCGTTATGGTGATCCCAGCCGCGATGATAGAGATGGATGAAGCGGACGCCTCGTTCGGCCAACCGCCTTGCCAGCAGACAATTCGCGGCAAACGATCCGTCTGCCCCCTTTGTGCCGTACATGTCGAGAACGTGTTGCGGCTCGTCCGAGAAGTCCATCAGGTTGGGCACACTCATCTGCATCTTAAACGCCAACTCTAACTGGCTGATGCGAGTTTCGACCTCGGGATCATCGATCGTTTCGTTTCGAAGCGTGTTCAGCGCCTGGACGGCATTCACGACATCCTGCTGCCGCGTTCGATCGACTCCCCGCGGGTTGTTCAGATAGTAAACGGCGTCGCCCGCCGAGTGAAACGGAACGCCCTGCAAGCGACCCGGCAAGAACCCCGCGCTCCACTGTCGAGTTGCAATCGGTTGTGGATTGCGACCGCCGATGCTCGCAAGCACGACAAACCCGGGCAGGTTTTCTGTCTCGGCACCAAGCCCGTACAAGATCCACGAGCCCATGCTTGGCCGGCCAGAGATCGACGTCCCGGTGTTCATCACGGTGTGTGCAGGGGCATGGTTGATCTGATCGGTGTGCATCGAACGGATGATACAGATGTCGTCTGCGATGCTGCCGATGTGAGGAAGGACTTCACTGATCTGCTGCCCCGACTTGCCCCAACGCTTGAAGTTGATCAGCGGTCGCAGGCAGACCAGCCGCTTTCCTTGAAGCTGCGCGATCGGCTGCCCCTTCGTAAACGACTCCGGCATCGGGTTACCATCCATCTGTGCAAGCTTCGGCTTGTGGTCGAAGCTCTCCAAATGCGAGGGCCCGCCTGCCATGCAGAGAAAGATCACCCGCTTAACGCGTTGCGGGAAGTGAAGCGGGTTAATCACACCCTGCGCAGGCGACGCACTCGCGCCGAACGCGTTCGGCTGCATCAAGGAAGCCAGCCCCAAACCACCCAGCCCGCACGAGGTCTGGCCTAGGAAGCTTCTTCGTGCGATGCGCGTTTCGACCGAAGTTGGCGCCATGAATCAGCAAAGCTTGTAGGTAATGTTTCAGCCTAGCGCGGCGTAGCCGCAACCGAAGGCTTAACGAGGGACGTTAGTCTCCTGGTTGAACCCCGAAGCTAACCGCATCCGGTTCGCCGTTTGAAATCTTGTTGTTTTGCGGAGCTTTCAAATGTTCATAGCATAACATGACTTCGATGCAGGGTTGTGCTATTAACGTTGAGAACCATCGCCCGCGAACAAGATTTCAAACGGCGAACCGGATGTGTTGGCAACCGGCCAAGCGCTGCTCGGTATTGATCCTGTCGCGCGAGAAAGACGCACAATGAAACTGTACCGCTGCGCCATGCCGGGCGACGTCGTGTTGTCATAACCGGCTTGGTAAAGTGGATAGCCTTCGAGATTCGCGGAAGACTCCAATCCCTTGAACGACATGCTCTCAACAACGGAACAGATCGCTGGATGGCTTGCGGCATCGAAACGACCGGTCGCGTTTACCGGGGCCGGGATTAGCACCGAGAGCGGAATCCCGGACTTCCGTTCGCCCGGAGGAGTTTGGGCGACGAACCAGCCGGTTTGCTACGATGAATTCTTGCGCAGCTCTGAAGCCCGATACGAGTATTGGCGGCAAAAGGCAGTCGCGCACCGCGGCTTCGCGGATGCAAAGCCCAATCTCGGCCATGAAGCTCTGGCGAAGTGGGAATCGAGTGGGAAGTTGCGCGGAGTCATCACGCAGAACATTGATGGCTTGCATCAAGACGCTGGAAGTCAGCAAGTACTCGAACTGCATGGTACGGCCAGGTTCATCGCCTGCCTTGATTGCGCGGCGCGTTTCGACGCAGAAGAGATGGTGCAGAAGTTCATCGATGTGGATACGCCGCCCGAGTGCCCCCAGTGCAGCGGGTTGCTGAAGCATGCGACCATTTCGTTCGGTCAGTCGCTGCCAACGGAAGTGTTGGAGCAAGCGATGCAGTGGTCGCGAGACGCAGATCTCTTCTTCGCGATGGGATCATCGCTCGTTGTCCAACCGGCGGCGGGCCTTCCGATGTTGGCCAAGCAATCCGGGGCGAGGCTCGTCATCATCAACCGCGATCCAACTCCGCAAGACGAACTAGCCGATGCTGTCATTCAGGCGTCGATCGGTGAAACGCTCAGCGCGATCGATCAGTGCATGTAGTTTGCGACCCGGCAGTTTGGCGGCGCGTCCAACCCACGTTTCATCGACATGAGTCAACTCGGCTTCTTCGGTGCCTGGCATACCTGGGGACGCGACTTCACCGTTTATCATCTCACGTGCACTTCGTCGTACCCGGCGGAGGCATCAGCACCGACGACACGCATTGGCTGGCTTCGCCCGACAACTTTCTGATTCCCGCCCAGGCCGCCTCGGTCATGTACCGCGCCAAGTTCCGCGACGCCCTGAAAGCAGACGGATGCAGGCCGTCATAAGGAGAGGATTCTTGCGCGAATCCAAAGACCGAACTACGTTATCCGCGACTCACCCGTCAGACGGCGGACGATCTCGCGTCGGTCGCCGGTCTCGGCCAGGATCGTGGCCTGACGATCTGCCCAGCTTGGACCGTTGGCGATCGTTTGGACTCGCTGCAGTTCATCGACGCAGTTCAAAGCTTCCGCGGTCGGGAGCAACCAGCGGATCAGGCTTTCGACGATCTTGCCAGCGGGTTGCACTTCGTGTGTGTAAGAGTTGACGAGCTGTGCTTGCGTTCCAAATCTCGCGGCTCGCCATTTGTTTTGCCGCACCATCATCGGATGGCAGTCGTGTTGATAGGTTCCTTCGTCGATCTCGTCAGACAACGCTTGAACCAAACACTGAACCAAAGCCGCGATTGCCAACGTCTCGTCCAAGTTGCCTGGCATATCACAGACGCGTACTTCAACCGTTCCGAAGTTATGATGCGGTCGCACGTCCCACCAGATTTCTCGGATTGTGTTGATAAAGCCCGTATCGACCATGTGATTCACAAGCCAAACGTATTCGCTCCAGTTTCGCATCAGCGTTGGCAAACCAGCGGTCGGAAGTCCCTCCATCACCTTGGATCGATGCGACTGCAGGCCGGTGGAACGATTCTCCCAGAATGGGCTGCTGCAAGTGAGGGCGAGCAACGTGGGCAGATGCTGCATGATCCGGTCGCAGATCATGACTGCCTTGTCGCCCGAATCAACTCCGACATGCACATGCAAGCCGAATGTCACCAACCGGCGAGCCATTTCTTGTAGCAAGTTGACAAGATTCTCGTAGCGGTCGTTACGTGTGACTTGTTGCTCTCGCCATAGCGAGAAGGGATGCGTCGCTCCCCACCACAACCGCAACCCAAGTTGATCCGCGATTATCTCGATCGTTTGCAGTTTGCCGCGGAGATCGCGTTCGGCGTCGGCAACGGTGTTGCAGATTCCGGTGTTGATCTCGATCACGCATTGCATCAACTCCGGCTTGAAGGCCGAGCCAGCATTGTCGGGTAACGCTGCCAGTACATCTTCGATCGCGCTGGTGAGTTCCATCGACTTGCCGTCTACGAGCGCCAATTCCAATTCGATACCCAGCGTCGGACGATCGTTCGAGTTGAATGTGAATTTGCTCATGTTTCCTCGACCCTCTCTCAAAGTCACCACGTACCTGACGCTTGATTCGCCTCAATTCGCCGCTTACGATCCGGGTCCGCCAGATAGATGGCTGCTCTTGCCAAGATCTTCGCGCCGATGCGAAGAGCTTCTTCGTCGATGTCGAAGGTTGGTGTGTGCAAACTCGAGCCGCCATATCGATCGGACGAACATCCGAGTCGGAACATCGCCGTCGGGACTTTGGCACCATAGAACGCGAAGTCTTCGCTCCCCATACTTGGCCGTTCGATTTCTTCCAGGCCATCGGAGCCGAGTACTTCGCGTCCCGCGTGCCGCAGAACACCAACCAATCCGGAGTCGTTAACCACCGAGTTACAACCAAGTCCGAAATGGACGTCGATTTTGGTATCGGTCGTGCTTCCGATTCCCGAAGCGATTCGGCAGATGTGTTCCATCGTGTCTCGTCGCACGACGCGATCTAAAGCTCTAATTGTTCCACGCAAGGTAACTTCCTCTGGAATCACGTTCGCCGTGTCACCTCCGACCAATTGTCCGATCGTCACGACAGCCGCATTCTGGCTGTCTGTGACACGAGGAATGTACAAGTACAACGCGTTGACGAGTTGAGCAGCCGCCGCGATTGGATCGTTCGCTTCGTGCGGCCGCGCCGCGTGACCGCCGCGGCCTGTGATTCGAATGTGCATCTCATCGCAGTTTGCGGTCAGCACTCCCTCGCGAAGGCCGATTCGACCGACTTGGCGCGTGGGATCAACGTGGATCGCGACAACACTCGTTACGTCGTCGAGCGCGCCTGCTTCGATCATCTGCTTTGCCCCGCCGCACGTCTCTTCCGCGGGCTGGAAGATCCCACGTAATTGCACAGCCCAGGGAAGCTGCCCCTGATCCGACAGCCGTTTGACGGCGGTTATTGCACCGAACACAGTCGCGGTATGTGCGTCGTGCCCGCAGGCGTGCATGATGCCATCGTTCCGGCTACGATACTCGACCTGCTTCGCGTCGTGAATCCGCAACGCATCGATGTCGGCTCGAAGGGCGATGAACTCAGAACTGTCTGGCTGGCTATCCGCAATGATCCCGCAGCCCTCAGGCCCCATGCGTTGCGTAAACCCCCGATCGTCAAGCTGTTGATACAGATGCAGCGTCGTGTCACGTTCTTCGCCCGAGAGTTCGGGATGCGCGTGGAGATGACGGCGAATCTCAACGAGCGTCTGGAAGTGCTCGTCGATCGTGCGGTCTAAAGACTCTCGCCAGTCAGTCGGGCATGGGTTAGTCGCCATCGAATTCGTCGAGCGATTCTTCGTGAAGGATTCGCGTTAACAAGCGTCCCCACACAAGATAATGAAAAGTCATGATCCCACCGAACAGCAGGCCTCCAATGACCAACACGAGCCCAATGAAGCCCGGCAAGATTATCAAGAAGCTGGACAGCAGGAAGCCGATGATGACGAGCATCACAACGGCCGATGCGGAGCTGCGGGATCGCGGCGGCTCGGGCTTGGCGGGATGTTCCAGCTTGTTCGTTGAATTCACTGCGTTTTCGCGTTCATGTGGCTTCGCGTTCATTGAGGCTCCCCGTTCACCGCGATTGCTGAGTTCACCACGACGCGGCGCGGTTTCGTAGACTGCTAAGTACAGAACCCATTCTACTGGACGAGCTGTGGAGCGACTAGATTCCTGCGGAGCGTGCAGTCGCCTGGTATTTGCATACACTGCTAGTCGCATACACAGTGGACCTTGCTGTTGCGCGACGTGTATGAGATGATTCAAGCAGGGGCATTCGGCTTCTCTTTTGGTAGCACTCTCCAGGTGAACGCCTCACAACCAATTCGCGTCCTGCTCATTGAGGACAACCAAGCCGATGCCGTCGTCGTCCGCGAAACGCTACGAGACGCCGCGCCGAATGGCTTCCAGGTTGAGACAGTCGATCGGCTCGAACCGGGGTTGGCGTTGCTTGATCAACAGCACTTCGATCTCGTTTTGCTTGACTTGACGCTGCCCGATTCGCACGGCATCGAGACTTTCGATCGAGTGCGTTCGCGGGCTGAGGTCGCCATCGTCGTCCTGTCTGGGAACTCCAACGATCGACTTGCCTTGGAAGCGCTCGAACACGGTGCTCAAGACTACCTCGTCAAAGGAACCATCCCGGCAGAAGCGCTGGTCAGGCTGTTGCGCAACGCCGTCACTCGCTTTCGCATGCAGGCTGATCTACTTGCGAGCGAGCAGCGACTTCGCGTGTTGTCGGAGCAGCTTCCCGCGATCCTGTGGACGACCGACGGCGACTTGCGAATCACATCGGCGCGGGGGCGAGGAATGGGTTCGTTGGGACTCCGGGAGCGAGAGGTCATCGGACAAACCGTCGCAGAGTTCCTCCAGGCGGCGAACTCGCGGAAAGCGGCAGTAGCGCCGCACGAACGCGCGCTCGAGGGCAAGTCTCAGACCTCGCAGTTGCATTGGGGTGGGCACTGGTACCACGCGCATGTCGAGCCGTTGTTGAACGCGTCCGACGACATCGCGGGGACGATTGGAGTGGCGCTGGACGTAACAAACGAACACCGGTTGGAACGCGACGTGCAAGCGGCACACCGGATCCAACAGCACTTGTTGCCTGCGGAGTCACCGAAGATACGCGGCTTTGACATTTCGGGCGCGTGCTACGCGGCGGAGCATTGTAGCGGTGACTTCTTTGATTACATCCCGATGGTAGGATGCAGGTTGGCGGTTGTGTTAGCCGACGTCTCCGGCCATGGATTCGGTCCAGCGATCGTGGCGGCAACGATTCGGTCCTATCTGCGTACGGCTGCGGTGCTCGGAAACCAGGTGCACGAGATGCTAGCGCTTGGCAATCGTTTGCTTGCTAACGACGGCGACGCGAGTCCCTTCGCCAGCGCGTTTACGGTCAGCCTCGATTCGCGAGCGAGGTCGATCCAGTTTTCGAGCGCGGGACATCCGGCATATCTGTTGCGGGAGACCGGCACTGTCGAGAAGCTGGAGACGCAATGCGTGCCAATCGGTGTGAGAGACGACGAAGTCTTTCCGCTCTCACGCGTGATGAAGTTTCACAAAGGGGACATCTTGATGATTGCAAGCGATGGCGTCTTCGAGACCCGCAGACCCGACAAAGAGTTCCTCGGCGTCGATCGCGTCCTCGACGTCGTGCGTGAACATCAAGCCTGTTCTGCCGCTGAGATCGTCAACGGCGTTTATCGTGTCGCTTGCGACTTCGCCGGAACAACTCAATTGCATGACGACGTCACCGTCGTGATCGTCAAGGGAGTATCGCGCCGGCGCAAGACGCAACCAAGCGGCGATACCGTCAATTGGCCCGCTGATCTCGAACCGCCAGACGATGACGATTAGCCACCGCGTCGCGACATCATCAATGCCTCTTCACAAGCGAAGCTCAGGGATAATTGTGAGCAGTTGCCGGAGTTGCCATCCTTTTCGCACTGTGTCACAGCTGTCAGTGGACGTTGCGACGTTTCGAGATCTAGCTCTTTTGCTGGCAGACAAGCACCCGAATGAACGCGGTCCGTGTGCGGCTGAGCTAGTAACGTGGCCAACTTGTTCGAGACAGGTGCTACGTGGCTGGCTAGTCAAGTCCAGCCCTGAGGTCGAGGCTCCGGTTCACTCCGTATGTCTGGGTGAAGCTACTCTATCTTCGTGATTACGGCGAGACGGAGATCGGCCGCTACGGCAAGGAATCCAGGTAAGACAGCAGGTCCGCCAGTGCTTGGAGGTCAACCTGTTTCTCCAGTCCTTCCGGCATGAACGAGATACCGGTGCTGCGAAGTTGCTCGATGTTGTTGCGTTGGATGATAACTTGCGTGCCGTCTGAGCGACGGATGGTGAGGCTATTCGCGTTCTCCGCCTCGATCATACCAGTCGTGAGGCGACCGTCTTCGGTGGCGATAACATAAGCTTGGAACTGCGGCTTCACTTCGCGGTTGGGATCGAGGATGTTCAGCATCACCGCTGCTAATCCGCGGTTGCGAATGCTCTTTAAGTCGGCTCCAACACTCGTTCCGACGCCTTCCAGCTTGTGGCACGCTGAGCAAACCTTCTTGAAGACCGCCTTGCCACGTTCGCCGTCGCCTGCCGTTTTCAGTGCCGGTTGATACTGATCGATCACTTGCTGACGCTGCGGGAGAGCCGCTGACGCGAAAAGCTTGGATACGCGCGCCGCGAGCTTGGCGTCGGGATGTTTTTTGAGCAAGCCAATCCGCGCTGGATCGAGATCGCCTCGCGCGACGGAGCCTGCCTCAACGCCATCCAACAGCAAGACGATCCAGGTCGGCCGTGACATCAACGCTTCAGCCGCTCGCGCACGCAACGTCGGACTAAGTCCAGGCCATGCTTCGAGCATCAGTTCCGCCGCGGCGTGCTCTTTGAACTCGGCCAGCGATTCGAGCACGGCTGCTTGGACTTCGACAGGCTGTTGCAAGTCGAGCAGCTCGGCGAGTTGCTTCTGTACGCCACTCAATGGCGAAAGCCGCAAGCTGCGAATCGCTTCGACGCGAGCCGTGACTGGTTTCGTGTCATCACTCGCCGCGGCTCTTGCTTGCGTGAGCAGTTCGTCGAGCAACGCACCGGCCTTGCCGCCTGCCGCGGCCAGCATCTGTTTGCGGGCATCACCTTTGAGTTGTTCAGCGAGCGCGGCGACAAGTGCTTCGGCCAGCGACTTCTCTTCGTTTGGCAGGTTACTCAAGCTCTTCAATACCGATGCGATCTCATCCTTGCGGTTGGCAGCGCCGATCTGCTTCGCGAGAGCTAATAAGAATCCTCGACCATGCGATGACTTGCGGAACTCGCGTTCGGCAGCCGCGCCTTCCAGGACTTCGCCGCTCCCCTCGCGCAGCGAACTCAGTACCGCCAGGCGGATCCACGAGTCCGCGCCGTCCGTCAATGCGATCTTCGCTAGCGCAGCATTGCGCGCCGAGCCTCGTGCCGCCCCGAGCGAGAACGCCAGTTGATAACGAACTCGCAGGTCATCGTCGTCTGTCATACTGCACATTCGCGCGACGATCGCGGGCGATCGCGTGGCGAACGCTTCACTCAATCGCAAAGTATGAGCGCGGACGAGGGGAGCCGAATCGTCCAGAGCTTTCAAGACAGCCGCCTCATCCAACGCATCGAGGCCGCTCAGCGAGTACAGGGCCATCATCCTTCCTTCAGGCAGGCTGCTCGTCGATGCCAACGCTTGAAGCAGCCCGACGGCGGCGCGATCTTGTCGCTGGTAAAGCAAACGCGAAGCCGTGTCGCGATGCCAACCGTTGGGATGCTCAATGAGCGCAACCAACTCAGCAGTTGACAGTTCGCCCAGTTTCGGAGCAGCGCGCCGCTTCAATCCTGCCGGCTCGATCCGATAGATGCGGCCACGATCGTTCCCGCTGACGGGATCGAGAAACTCGAGAAACTCCGGTGGGAGAAACGCAGCTCCTTCGATTAGCCCGCGGTAGATATCGAGGGCGTAGAGTGTACCGTCGGGTGCATTGGCGAATTGCACCGGCCGAGTCCAAATGTCGTGAGATGCGAGAAAATCGCGGCCTTCGTCCGCTCGGCGAGCGATAAGTCGCACTCCATTGTTCTCCAGCGTGGCACGATACACTAAATTGTTTGCGACGTCGCCAACGATCAAGTTGCCTTGGTACTCTGCTGGCCAGGCGTCTCCGCGATAGATCGTGATACCGGTGGCGCCGGTAAAGAATCCGAAGGGCTTGCCGCCCTCGTCCGACCCACGAAACTTGCCGGTCTTACGAAGTCGCGTTCGCAGTTCACGCCACGGTTCGGCCTTGCTAATGCGATACAACTTGGTGAACTTGCCTTCGGGAGCGATATCGACCGCAACAGCCGGAGCTTGTAGCTGCGGGTTGCGAGCCACATAGCGATCGTCGTACATCAGCATCTGCGCAGGAACGCTGTTCGAGCAAACAAACTTGTTGCCCCAGTTGTCCATGCTCATGCCATGCTGCCCGCCGCCGCTGGTCAACTCAAACTTGCTCGTGTCGCGGGGATCAAAGATGAACCCGCGTCCTCGAACCGATACGGCTTGCACATCTGGCTTGTCGGCGATGCGAATGTCACCACCCGACAAATTGGTCGAGAAATGTATTCGATTGTCGAAGCCCCAGCGGAAAGAATTCAAGTGCGCTTCGCCGGCCTCGTCGGAACCAAAGCCGGTGAAGACGACCCTCCGATCATCCGCTTTGCCATCGCCATCGGTATCTTTCACGTGCAGCAGGTCGGGCGAGTCCCCAACGAACACGCCGCCGTCCCAGCAGGCAACCGCCGTCGGGTACGTGAGTTCATCGAGAAACAAGGTGCTTTTCTCGTAGGTGCCGTCATCGTCGGTGTCTTCCAGTAGTCGGATTGTCCCCTTGCCGATGAAGCCTTCGACTGCGTAGCCGTTGTACGGAGGCAGCTCGACAACGTACATGCGTCCGTTCTCATCGAAGTCGATCGCTACTGGATCGCGCACCAACGGTTCGGCAGCGACCAACGACACACGAAACCCGTCGCTAACCTTGATCGATTGGCGCGACTCTTCCGGCGTCTTCGGAGGTATCTTCGGGAGCTTCGCCGCCAGCTCGGCGATCGTTTGTTCCTTGTTTGGCTCGGCAGCAGACGCTTGGCCGGTGGCAGCTAGAGGGAGCGCGCATGCGACGATTGCGGTGACGATCACGAGCTGGGTATTAGGCATCGGCATGTGGCCTTACTATGGATCGCGAGGTTAACGTGACGACAGGCATGAGCTAAGTATAGCTAACGCTCAGCCGGGTTTCTGCGAAGCCACGCGCGTCCGCCGCAACCAATTTGCGGCGATGGATCGTGGCGATTCATTGGTCAACTGTTCAAATGTCGGCAGGTATTGTCGGAGTCGCGCCGGATTGCGAGCATACATCGGGACGGTGAAGTGCAAGTCTGACGATTACCGGTGGCCTGGCCATCCTCTATCGATCCGAGTTCAGTTTGTTCGACGCCGGGAGCGGCGGCAGTGGCATCAATGCAGGGCTGCGTCCGGTGTCCGGGCGAGTGAACGGTGTACCATAGCCTGTGTAGCCGGGGATGAATCCGCCGTGCGAAAGAAAGAACTGACCGTTTTCGACACCCATGAATCGGTCGAGCCGATCGGCCTTCCCTGTTGGATCGTGACTGAACTTTGCAGTTGTGACCTCGCTCCATGTGCCGGCGGCGTCGCGGATCCACTGGTTTCCATAAAGGGCTTTGCGGACGACATGACCATTCCGACCAACGAAGTTCTCGCTGAAGCTATAAAGACCTCGCATATACTTGCCTTCCTTGGGTGCCTTCCAACTTGAAATCAGCATCCATTCGTTCTTATCGGGGCGAAAGTAATAGCCTGCGAAGATCGTATGCGTTTCATCGACGGGCTCCGCGGTGACGAGGAAACGTTGACTTTCGCCAGTCTTCCAGGAAAACTTCAGGTGGCTGTGGCCGCCCGTTCCCTCATTGCCAAAGCTTCCCGAGTAAACGCCTTCGCCCTTATCGATCAAAGTGACACGGTTCTCGCCCGCGACCTTGTTGCGATCGACCGCTTCGCCGCCGCTGTCCCAAACACTGAAGATGATTCGCCGTTCGGTCGGGCTGTTGACCTGCATGCCAAAATAGCCGCGATGCCAACCGCAAGCCATGTAGTAGGTCCAGAGCGGGTCTTCGATACCGGTCATCTCGCAATAGAACGCGGAGACTTTCACTTCGCGCGGGACAGGATAAGCGAGGTGTACGGACGCAGCGTTGCGGCGAGGCTTCAGGTTGAAGTGAGCGTCCTCGATCGCCGAGCCGTCCAAAACAAGCGACTCAACGTCAACGATTAATTGGACCGCCTCGTCCAGAGACTCCAGCGTGAACGATTGATAACCTTCCTTCGCAATCTCATAGTCGCCGAACTCCACTCTCATCTCGCCAGCGTTGTCGCCCTCGACGCGAACTTCTCTCGACTGCCCCGCGATCGTCAGCTTGAGCCGCGATGTCACATCCTGTTTGATGCGTAGAATGAGTGCGGCCTGAAGCGTGCCGTCTTGCTTCAATTCCCCGAACCAAACGACTTTGGTCTTTGGATCGCGCCAGTTTGTGACGCCCTTGTCCGCTGAAACTCGCGCGCCGCCCGCGTCAGGTTCGAGATAGGCGGTTGATGCTGGCACGCGAAGCTCCGCGCGCAGGGAACTCCAGGCGAAGCCGATCGTAACGAGTAAGGTAAGCGTTTTGAGCATCGGTGCGGACTTCAGTAAAGAACCTTGGACTTTGCTCAGTTTAATCCCCAAGCCATCGCACCGCATAGGCTCGGCAGCGTCTTTGTTTGCGCTGCTGAAACACACTTGGTGCAGCAATAGCTGCTGTAAGGAACGGCCGCTGTGCCGTTCCGAGGTGTGCTGCAGAACGCCAAGGAGGACGTTCCCTGCAAAACTTGAAGACGTACTCTACAGATGGACCGGCACAAATCGTTCCTGCTCAGCGGGCTCCTTCGGCGACGGCGGTTCGATCCACGGGATCTCGCTTCCACTTTGAGTCAGCACACGCACGCGTTCTTTGAACGCCGGCACGAGCTTCATGATCGCTTCGCGCTCGCTGGCTGCAGCGCATTCGAATTCAGCCAGGTTGGCAACACGAGCGTGAATGCCGCCGTCGTCACTCTTCGACACGTAAATGACGCAGTTGAAGACGGGAACATCCCCTGAGCCGGAATACTTGCTCAAGTCCATCGCGTGCCTTCAGTCCTTTCTGTGGTGGAGATAGCGAGATGCCGCTCTGTTCAGTCCGGTTGCTTGACATCGATCATGCGGTGGCACAGGCTTCGCGATGTTTCCAGCCGACCATCGTGGCCTGTGATCACGACACAGTTGCTGGTGTTGACCGCGTCGTCTCTCGCGAGTCAACCAACCAACGAAAAACGCCAGCACCTCCGTCGCCGGGTGATCGATGACCCGCCACGTAAACTGTGTCGGCCGACTCCGGCATCACGTCGGCAAGTTCAGCAAAGTCATCAACGGCGAGCAAGTGTTCCATGAGTGCTTCGTTTCTTTCAGTGTCGCTCAAACTGAAAACGCGAGCGAGAAAGGGGACTGGCTCCATGCCCGCCAAGGCCCGAAATGCTGGTCAACGGTACTGGCACGGTGCCTGTCCCCTTTCCTCGCGGGCCACGTCGAACGGCGCTGGTCCGTCGTGAAAGTGGGACAGGCACCAAAGCAGCGAACCACATGTTTTCTAGTGGTAAGTCGATCTCGCTGCTTTGGAGCTAGTCCCATTTTCACGACTCCCTTTTCAGTTTGAGTAAGTAAAGGTCGATGCGAGATCTCTACATCAGTTGTCGCTCAGTTCGTTGTTGTCTTGCGCGAATCATAGATTTGGGGAATCATTGTCTAACGCGACGCCAACGCCGAGCTTGTCGCGACTGGCGCAGCCGATAGATCGTTACGTGTCAGCTCACGCCCGATGAAGTAATCGATCGGCTGTGGCGTATCTGCTGGGATGTTTGGTCGCTTCACAGGCCGCCAGCACCAGTGCTCTTCAACTCTCTCTTGCAAGTTAAACTCGCTGGCAACAGACGAAGCGTCCTCGCGTGGATCAGGAGCTCCGATCCGTACCCATCGCTCGAAGTCCCGAATCACCTCGTCCGGCAAGCGGCCACTCGGCATCTCGAAATCTTCCTGACGCAAAGCGCGGATCAACCAACCCTTCTCCACGTCTTTCGGCACAACAGCCGCACCAGAATCGCCACCCTTCAGCGACAATGCTCGTGTATCGAGTCGCAAGCCAGCTTTGACACTCTTCGCCTTCGCCGAATGGCATTCGTAGCAATGCTCGACTAACACAGGGCGAATGCGTTGCTCAAAGAAGGCGACACCCTCCGCTTGATCGTCCGCGCGCGACGACGGCACGGTGATACCAACCCAGAGAACAACAAAGACGAATCGGGACATGCTCAACACGCAAGTAGAGACGACAAAAGACCCTATCATACTCGTCACGGAGTCGCGTGCCAAAGCGGCCGCGTAAGTCCGACGTGGCGATTTCAACACTCTTGTGCTTTAATAAAGGATTGTCTCTCCGTTCCTGAATCCGCTTCCAGGACGTTACCATGAATCCGCGAATCCTCCTTGCTGCTCTATTGACAATTGTCGGCTTGGCGACCGAATCGGCGTTGGGCGACAGCGGCGCAAGTCCACGCATTGATTTCGTCCGCGACATCCAGCCGATCTTTGCGACGAAGTGTAACGCATGTCACGGACCGGACGAGCAGGAAGGGCAATTGCGGCTCGATGCAAGAACGAGCGTGAAAAAAGGTGGCGTCTCGGGCGTTCTGTACGAGGTTGGCGAAGCGAATGAGAGTCTGCTTTATCGGATGATCGCCGGCATCGGTGATGTCGAACGGATGCCGTTGGACGACCATCCGTTAACCGCTGAGCAGATCGAGCTGATCAGTCGCTGGATCGACGAAGGCGCACAGTGGCCCGATGGAGTCGGCGCGGATGTGTCGGCCGAGACACACTGGGCGTATGTCCTGCCGAAGCGTCCCACCTTGCCAACGGTGATGCATCGTGAGTGGTTGCGGTCACCGCTCGATGCCTTTGTTCTGCGGAAGCTCGAACGACGGGGGTTGTCTCCTTCGCCTCGCGCGGACGAAGCGAAATTGCTACGCCGAGTCTATCTCGACCTGATCGGTTTGCCGCCGAGCGTTGAAGCGATCGAGGAGTTTGAATCTAGCCGACATCCAGACAAGTACGAACGAGTCGTCAACGAGTTGCTGGCATCTCCTCAGTATGGCGCACGTTGGGCGCGACCGTGGCTCGATGCGGCGAGGTATGCCGACAGCAACGGCTATCAGGCCGACCAATACCGAAGCGTTTGGCCTTACCGGGATTACGTCATTAACGCGATGAACGCCGACATGCCGTTCGATCAGTTCACGCGCGAACAGATCGCCGGCGACTTGTTGCCCAAAGCGACCGTTGCTCAACGAATCGCTACCGGCTTTCATCGCTTGACGACGTGCAATGTTGAAGCAGGTGTCGATCCCGAAGAGAACCGTGTCAATCAAATCATCGATCGAGTGAATACGACCGGCACGGTCTGGCTTGGCACGAGTCTTGAATGCGCGCAGTGCCACAATCACAAGTACGATCCTTTCACACAGAAGGACTACTATCAGATATTTGCCTACTTCAATAACACGCCACTGGAAGTCGAAGGCAACGGAGTTACTTACAACTTCATAGGTCCAAAGATGGAACTGCCGTTGAGCGACCAACAAGCAGCCGAGAAGGCGACACTTGTCGCAGAACGCCAAGCCATCGACAAGCGACTTGAGCTTGCCGCCATGAAGAGACTTGCCGGGCTCGCGGCTTGGGAGAAGCAGATGACGGCTGGGAAGCCGGCCAACTGGCATGTCTTGAAAGTCGAATCCTTTGAATCGAGCGGCGGCTCGTCACACACGATCCTGGACGACAAGTCGGTGCTCGTGTGCGGCAAGAAGCCGGAGCAGGACACTTACACCGTCGTCTGCAATACGCAGGTGCAAGACATCACCGGATTCAAGCTGGAAGCTCTCACGGACCCGTCGCTCCCGAGTAACGGTCCGGGGCGTTACACGCGTGCTAACTTCGTGCTGTATGACTTCAGCATTACGACGAAGGACCTTGGCAGTAGCGGTGAAGCGGCGGCTCGAATTGCTTTGCATCGCGCATCCGCTGATTTCTCGCAAGCGAAGTGGGATGTCGCAGGATTGATCGATGACGATCCGAACACCGGCTGGGCGATTGCTCCGCAATTCGGCAAGCCGCATCATGCGACGTTGTTGACGGACAAGCCGATCGGCTCCGCAAGCGGAACGACACTGACCTTCACGCTCGACCAGCACTATGGCGAATGCCGGACGATTGGGCGACTGCGTCTGTCCGCCATGACCGGGACGCCCGCGGCGACAGGTTTGCCCGATGCCGTCGCGAAGGCGTTGGCAACACCAACAACAGGGCGAGACAAAGAAGCTCATAAGGTTTTGCAAGAGTACTTTGTTGAACTCGACCCTCAGGTGAAGAAATTCCGCGAGCTGGCGGATGCGTTACAGAAGAAGATTGATGCGATCCAACCAGTGACGAGTCTCGTCATGATTGAAGATAAAGAGCAGCGGACGACAACGGTCTTCAAACGCGGCAACTTCCTCGATAAAGCCGAACCGGTAGCAATGGCGACGCCGGACATGTTGCCAAAGCTTCGAACTGGCGACGCGAAAGATCGTCGCGAACTGGCTCGATGGCTCGCGAGCAAAGAGAACCCTCTGACGGCGCGTGTTGCGGTGAATCGATGGTGGGCCGAAATCTTCGGTCGCGGCATCGTCGAGACCATCGAAGACTTTGGCACGCAAGGCGACAAGCCGACACATCCGAAACTGCTTGACTGGTTGGCGATCGAGTTGATGGAAAGCGGATGGTCGATGAAGCATGTTCACAAACAGATCGTGCTCTCGGCAGCGTATCAACAGTCGTCCAAAGTGTCGCCGGAGTTGCTGGAGATGGATACGTTCAACACGTACTACTCGCGAGGCCCACGCTTTCGCCTGCCGGCCGAAACGGTTCGAGACAATGCGTTGACGATCTCTGGACTATTGTCACGCAACATGGCGGGGCCGCCGATCTTTCCGCCGCAGCCACCGAACATCTGGCGCCACGTCGGACGTAACGGACCGAAATATGACACGTCGCAGGGCAACGATCGTTTCCGCCGAGGAATCTACGTGATCTGGAGGCGTAGCGCTCCGTATCCCAGCTTCACGAACTTCGACGCTCCCGACCGAGCATCCTGCGTCGTCAAACGCCCGCGTACGAACACGCCGCTGCAAGCGTTAACGCTGATGAACGATCCGGCTTATGTGGAGATGGCGATTGCGTTCGCAGAGCATATCGCTGAGCAAAACATGAGTCTCGACGAGAGTATCACCTTCGCCTTCCGATCCTGCGTCGCTCGTCAGCCTCGGATGAAGGACATCCAATTGCTCTCCGAGGTTTATCAAAGTGAGCGTCAGCATTATGAGGACGCAACAGACGACGCCGTCGCCTTAGTTGGCAAGCAAACTGAACGTCGAACGAACGTGCAGGACTTAGCTGCCTGGTTCCACGTCGCAAACATTCTGTTGAACTTGGACGAGACGATTACAAAGAACTAGTGCGTAGTGAAAGCGGGAGAAGGATGAAGGGGCGAAATCGATTTTCGGCCATCCTAGTGGTTACCGCTGTCGTGTTCTTTGTCGCGATGAGTTGGGTGCTGCTACCAGCACAGATCACTCATGAACCTCGGAAGAGTCCACAACAATCTGATCCCGCCCAGCTCCGTCGCGCGATCAAAGATCTAGCCAGCTCCAAGTTTCAAGAACGGCAGGCAGCGTCTGAGTTGCTGGCGGCGGCGGGCAATTCGGCAGTCGAGCTGTTGGAGAAGAGTGCGAAGACGAGCGATCGCGGGGCAGCCACACGTACGGTTGAGATCCTCACGGCGATCGCCGGCAACTCCGAAAGCCGAGATGCCGCGACGGCTGCGTTGGAACGGCTTGCCAAGAGTGCCAACGATCGAGTTGCCAAGCTGGCTGTGAAGGCTGTCAAGGAATTCAACACAACAGATGAGGAACGAGCGATCGCCGCGTTCAGCGCTGAAGGCGTGCGAATGTTCCCAAGTTCGCGAGGCGGTATCTATTCGGTCACGATCGCGACCGACAACCAGTTGGCGCTGCTGCGGCATCTCAACAAACTGCCAACGTCCGGATTCGCGGCGAGGATGTGACGGATGACGGACTTGAGCATCTGGCGGACGTGAAGGGCCTGTCATCCTTGACGATCTCTCGCAGCGCGGTGACGGATGCTGGACTGCGTAAGCTCAAAGCGCTGAAGACCCTCGACCGGCTAAGCCTATCTAGTTCCACGTTGACGGGTGACGGTTTGTTCCACCTTCGACATGTCCCAAAATTGCGGTCGGTGTCGCTGCACTCTTCGATCGATGAGAACGCACTTAGACTCCTGGTCGATATTCCCAAACTCGATTCGCTTTACTTGTCGAAAGTGAGTCTGAGTCAGACGGGGGTTGATATCCTCAACCAACTTGACCGGCTCAGGCGTCTATCACTAACGGTCACCGCCGCTAATGACGAACAATTGAGTCGCGCCGGACAAATCGAAGTCCCTTTACATCTAATGGTGATGACATCACCCGATGTCACCGAGGCAGGGTGGAAGAACTTGCAGGGCGCGCCGCTCATCGGCTTGAGCATCGCACAGACACCGCTTACGGACGCGAGTCTCTCTCAGATCGGGAAGTTGCGGAAGCTTCAGTCGCTGATGATCATGAACGCGCCGATTTCAGATGCCGGCTTGGAGTACCTTCAAGAACTCAAGGCCCTCACCTCTCTGACGTTACAGAACACGAAAGTCACCGAGGAGGGTCTGGCTCGCCTGCGACGGTCGCTGCCAAACCTAAGACTAGCCAATCGCAAGGTCGGCAATCCTTTCGGCGGTGGTGTTGCGCCGCAGCGACAGCGGAAAGCAGTCAACTTTACTACGAATCCCAGGACGGGAACGAAGAACGCACACTTGCAGTCGCGACTTACCGCGAAAGTCGTGGAGGAACTGAAGAAGGAAGCAAACCTCGATACCGTTTTTCTAGCACGCCTTGAAACCAAGGATGGAGATTTGGCACTGCTGAAGAACCTCTCGATGCAGGGCTTGGTGATCGACTCCGCGCTTGTGACCGACCGCGGCATCAAGCATCTGGAGGAGCATCCCACGCTTCAATCGCTTAGCTTGTGGTCCTCAAGTGTCACCGATGACTCGCTGGAATCGATCACTCGCATCCCGTCGCTCACCAAGCTGTGGATTCAAGAGGCTCCGTTGACCGACCAAGGTGTCAGCGGTCTGATCGAACGCATTGCCGAGCCTGGGCAACTCAAGTCGCTCCACTTCTACAAGTGCCCGGGCATGACGAATGACGGATTGAACAAGATTGGCCGGCTGACCTCGCTGGAAAGGCTGTTTCTGAACAGCAATGAAGGCCTCACAAGCGGGTCCTTGAAAGAGATCGCAAAGCTGACGAATCTGAACCGACTCGAAATCGACGGCATCACGCTCGATGAAGCGGATTTGGAGCATTTGTCGCCGCTCACCAAGCTTGAAACACTGGGCTTGTCGGGGTGTCCGAAGTTGACTGATCGGGGCTTGGCGCACCTCAGCCGATTGCCATCGCTTCGATCGCTCACGATACAAGGGGCGCAAGTTACCGATGAGGGCGTTGCCTTGTTGCCGAAGCTGCGAGACCTGCAAACTCTTGGATTATCGAACACGAGGATTGGTGATCGGGGGATTGAAACCGTCTCGAAAGGATTACCCAAACTCTCGCAACTGTACTTGACTGGGACCACGGTAACGAATGCCGGTATGACTCATGTCGGCAAGCTAACTCGGCTGGAGTGGCTGTTCTTGGATGATACGCAAGTCGGCGACGAAGGTCTCGAGAAACTCGACGCCTTCAAGAACTGAAATACGTTTACCTCAACACATCGAAGGTCAGCAACGACGGACATCAGCGATTCCAAAAGACGCATCCGGCGACCAAGATGATGCTGAAGTGACCGCTTCGCAAGCAGGAGGTTTACAGACGGCTGGCCCCTCCTCCGCTGAATTCCCGCTTCCGTATTCTGCTATACTTAAAGACATGAATCCAATCGAGCACCATCTTCAAACACTCTCTCGGCGAGAGTTATTCCAGAATGTCAGCATGGGCATCGGTGGAGCAGCGTTGGCGTCGATGTTGGCTCAGGGTGCGTCAGGGGCATCGCGCGCCGGCAATCCGCTAGCACCGAAATCCACGCATTTCGTGCCGCGGGCGAAGAATGTCATCTTCCTGCACATGGTGGGTGCGCCGTCGCATTTGGACTTGTACGAGAACAAGCCGGTTCTGAAGCAGAACGATGGACAGCCGTGCCCGGATGAGTTGCTCGAAGGACAGCGCTTCGCCTTTCTGCGCGGACATCCTAAGTTGCTGGGAACCAACTTCAAGTTCAAGCGGCATGGGGAATCGGGCGTTGAGCTTTCTGAGTTGCTTCCGAACCTGGCCACGGTCGCTGACAACATCTGCATGATCAAGTCGATCCATACGGAACACTTCAATCACGCGCCGGCTCAATTGTTTTTTCAGACAGGCTTTGGTCGGTTCGGCCGTCCGACGTTGGGATCATGGGTCAACTACGGACTGGGTACGGAGAATCAAGATCTGCCCGGCTTTGTCGTGTTGATCACCGGTTCGGTCGCTGGGGCTGGCAACAGTTTGTGGGGCAGCGGCTTCTTGCCAACGGTTTATCAAGGTATTGAATTTCGCAGCCAAGGCGATCCAGTGTTGTTCTTAAGCAATCCGAACGGAGTTGATCCGGCGGCCAGACGACGCATCGTCGATAGCATCAATAAACTGAACGGCGTACAGCTCGCTGACGTTGGTGATCCCGAGATTGCCACCCGAATCACGCAGTACGAGATGGCTTATCGGATGCAAACGAGTGTGCCTGAGTTGATGGATATCTCACAAGAGCCAGCGCATATCCACGCGATGTATGGCACCGAACCTGGCAAGACAAGCTTCGCGAACAACTGCTTGCTGGCAAGGCGTTTGGTGGAGCGAGGCACGCGATTCGTTCAGTTATTCGACCAAGGGTGGGATCATCACGGTAGTGTCTTCAGTGCGTTACCGAACAAGTGCAAGCAAGTCGATCAGCCGATCGCCGCGCTGATCAAGGATCTGAAACAACGTGGCTTGCTTGAGGATACGCTCGTTGTTTGGGGCGCGGAGTTTGGCCGGACGCCGCTGTTGCAATCGGATCGGGCCAAAGCGGGCCGCGATCATCATAAGGACGCGTACTGCGTCTGGATGGCAGGCGGTGGCTCGCGTGGTGGCGCAACGATCGGCAAGACAGACGAGCTTGGCTACTTCCCCGTCGAAGACAAGGTCCACGTTAACGACTTCCACGCCACACTGCTACATCTGCTCGGTCTCGATCACGAGCGGCTCACCTACAAATTCCAAGGCCGCAAGTTCCGTCTGACCGATATCGGCGGCAACGTGATCACCAAAGCTCTGGCGTAGAACGATCGGCTGGGAGCAAGCGTGGCCCAGCATCATCGGCACAGCCGCGTTAACGTGCTTTTATGCTATAGCACATCAGCTTGTCTTGCTCGCGCAGGTATAGCCTGCCGCCTGCAACGACTGGCTGCGCCCAACTGTTCCCTTTCTGAAACTCGGGCGTCAGAACACCTTTCAGGCGATACTCGTCCGGTGTCGCTTCGATCAATGCAACCTTTCCGTCTTGATAGCGGAAGATGATGTGTCCATCTGCGTAGACGATCGCGGCCGACCCACCGCCCGGCCCTCGAAAATCGCCTCCCCAAGCAACCTTGCCATCCTTCCATCGAACGCAAATCGGCAGCCCGCTATTGTGCTTGTGGCCGCAATAGACGTAGTCACCGATCAGCAACATGCCACCGTGATGGTTCTGTAGCTGGTTGCCGTTCAGGAAGTACTGCTCTTCCGCTTTCACACCGTCACCTTCCGCAGACAGCTTTACCAGAGCGGCACCTGTTCCGTAGCCCGTCGAGCAGAAGACGAAATCGCCAGTTGGGATCGGCGTCGGTACGTTCGCCGTGCCATTCGCGATCGCGTTGTATCCCCAAAGGAACTTGCCGTCGCTCGCCCGAACGCCGATTAAGCCACGTCCAACGAGCTGTACGTATTGTTTCACGCCTGCGGCATTCGACACAACGATCGACGAGTAACCCGCGCCGTCGTTGCCGCGGTTGCCTATCGACGGCATCGCCGAACGCCAGACTTCGTCTCCGGTCACTTTGTTCAACGCGACGATCATGGCGTCGCTACCGCCCGGCGTACAGAGTACCCAGTCCCCGTCGATCATGGGCGATTCGGAGAAGCCCCATCCGGACATCATCTTCCCGCGGAACTCTTTGCGGAAGTCCTTCGACCACTCGATATCGCCGCGTTCCTTGTTCAAGCAGACAATCGCCCCATTCGATGCGACGATGTAAAGACGACCGCCATCGATCGCGGGCGTCGAACGCGAACCTTTGGCGCCGTGCTTCGGTGCCACTTCGGTGACGCTCGTTTTCCAGACCACTGCCCCGTCGGCAGCATCAATCGCGAGAACGGCCTGACCGTCAGAAAAATTGCCGGTCGTGAAGATCCGATTGCCGGAAACGGACAGGCTCGCATAGCCGCTTCCCATCCCTTCGCTCATCCAATCCAGCTTTGGAGGCGTTTTCCTCCAGTCCTTCAACAGTCCCGTCTCGCTCGACAAACCATTTCGATCCGGACCCCGCCACTGCGGCCAGTCGGCTTCTTTTCTTCCAACCTCTTGTGCGGAGACAAGACACGGAAGCAGCACGACAGCGGTGAGAATGTACAATCGACGCGCGACCACGGCAAGAAACTCCTGGCGAGATTTCGGTGGCAAGTTGTTCGGCTGGTTGGGTCAGGCAAATGTAGCTTGAGCCGAACAGGTAGGGGTATCCGAGAAGTTTAGTTGTTCGGCACGATTATCGCAAGTTTCGACACATCAGCCGCAGGGCTTTCTAGAAGATTGAGTCCACGAGCCCGCTAACTCGTTAGGGGCTCGCTTCGTCAATCCTCTGCCTCGCTTCTTCTCTGCTCCGGTTGTCGCGATGCAGTCTCGACGAGGTCGGGAAGCCCGCGTCGAACGAGCCACTCGCGCCGAGCGAGCCTGGCTGGAGTTTCTGCGGTCGCTCAGCGGCGAGTATCCGCACGTCACATCGCCGAAACGTCCGATCGGCGGTCCGTTCAACTCGCGGTAGAACACGTCTCGGTGACCGTTGGCATTGAACTCGCACATCGACACTAAACCGCCTCTAGCCGGAACGTGGAAGACGCAAGGTTGCAATCTTTCCTGTCCAATTGGTGAATGAAGCTCTTCGCTGCTCATGAAGTGGTGGCTGACAACTGTAAAGCGGTTCACCCACACGCCCATCATCCAGCCCATGATCATCGGGTTGGTGTAGACATCTGGCGCGGGTACATCCGTCTCTGGTCCAATGAAGTTGGCAAGTTGCTGGATGAAGCCGCGGCTGAGATGTCCCAGTTCGAGCCGTGACAGCTCCTTTGGGTTAACGCTCACGCCGCCTTTGGCTCCGCCAAAAGGGATACCAACGACGGCGCACTTGCAAGTCATCCAAAAGGCAAGCGCATTGACTTCGCTGAGGTTGACATCTGGGTGAAAACGAATGCCACCCTTTCCGGGCCGCGTGTATCGTCGTGACGCACGCGGTAGCCATCAAAGATTCGCAGCGAGCCGTCATCCATCCGAACTGGAATTGACACCTGAACCATCGCCAGCGAATGCTTGAGTTGTTCGAGCGCCTCGGGATCGATACTCGAACAGGAAGTCGCCGAGCATGAGCAGGCGGAAAAGAGACTGGCACAACAGGCGATTGAATTCGAGTTGCTATACCAAACTGTCGTGATGGCGGCAGAAACGGAGCACTTTGAACTGGCGCTGCAGAGTTGCATGGATTCTGTCTGTAACATGACAGGATGGCCCGTCGGCCACGTCTATCTGGCGCCCTTTGGCAACAAAGAAGAGCTAACGCCAACCACGGTCTGGCATCTTCGTGAAGGTGATCGTTACTCGGAGTTTCGCGAGGTAACGGAACGAACGCCTTTTGCATACGGAATCGGTTTACCAGGGCGAATCTGGAAGTCGGAAGAACCGGCGTGGATTGTCAACGTGCAAACGGATACTAATTTCCCACGTGCGAGACTGTGCCAAAACATTGGAGTCAAAGGGACCTTCGGATTCCCGGTGAACATCAGAGGACAACTGGTCGCTGTGTTTGAGTTCTTCACGGACGAGGAAATGGAGCCAGACGAGAGCTTGCTGATGACGATGGGTGGCGTGGGCGAACAGGTTGGCCGTGTGCTCGAACGCCGACAGGCACAAGAGGAGCTGCGAAATGCAAAAGAAGCGGCTGAAGATACCAATCGTGCTAAAAGCGAATTCCTGGCCAACATGAGTCACGAGATTCGCACACCGATGAACGGCATCATTGGAATGGCGGAGTTACTTTCCAATACGCCGCTGAACCGGGAACATCGCGACTTCCTGCGCATGGCTCGTCAATCCGCCGATTCACTGCTGCGGTTGCTCAACGATATCCTTGATTTCTCAAAGATCGAGGCGGGCAAGCTTGAGTTGGAACTCTTTGATTTCAGCCTCAGGAATTGCGTCGGTCAAACCGGGCAGGTACTCGCAATCCGTGCCGCCGAGAAGGGGCTGGAGGTTGCCTGTCGCATCGCGCCCGCTCTGCCGGATGGCCTGATCGGTGATGCAGGCCGGCTTCGCCAGATCATCGTTAATCTGGCAGGTAATGCGATCAAGTTTACCCAGGAGGGTGAAGTAGTCGTCGATGTCGAGCAGCAGTCTCGGACCGAAGATGAGGTAGTTCTGCACTTTTCCGTCAAGGACACTGGGGAGGGTATTCCTGCGGACAGGCAGGCCAAGATCTTCGCGTCATTTACTCAGGCGGATAGCTCCACGACTCGGCGCTTCGGTGGAACGGGGCTCAGGCTAACCATTTCGAAGCAGTTGGTAAACATGATGAAGGGGCGAATCTGGATCGAGAGCAAGGTCGGGGTCGGCTCGACCTTTCACTTTACTGCCGCCTTCGGAATCCAGACGGAAGCGAAGACGCATCAGCCCGTCGAGTTGTCGTCCTTGGAGGGGATGCACGTGTTGGTTGTCGATGACAATGCGACGAACCAGCGCATTCTCCAGGAGCTTCTCGATAGCTGGCGAATGAAACCGGCCGTTGCTGATAGTGGCCTGGCCGGGCTGGCCGAATTGGAGCGGGCCGCAACTGTGGGAGAGCCTATCGCCTGTTACTCCTTGATCTGATGATGCCTGAAATGGACGGCTTCGAGTTGGCGAAGCGAGTTCGTATGAACGCGAAATTCAACACATGCTCCCTGATCATGGTTTCCTCCGCCGTGCGACCGGGCGACACAGATCGGTGCCGCCAGTTGGGTAACGAACGTCACCTGACAAAGCCGATCGTGCAGTCGGATCTGTTAGAGGCCATTTTAGACGTGGTTAGTGCACGCGTCGTGGATGAAGTGTTTGCTGGTACGCCGGCGCATGAACCGGGGAATGCACAAGCGGGATTGATTGGCCGAGGACGGTCTGGTTAACCAACAAGTGGCCTTGGATTGTTGAGCATAAAAGGACACGACGTGGTAGTGGCCAAGAATGGAAATGAAGCGGTCGAGGCATTGGACCGGCAATCGTTCGACGTCGTGCTCATGGACGTACAAATGCCGGAGATGGACGGCTTCGAGGCGACCAGAGTCATACGAAACAAGGAAAGGGAGTCAGAAAAATACACCCCGATCATCGCCATGACTGCCAGCGCAATGAAGGGCGATCGAGGACGCTGGAATGGATAGTTATGTTTCTAAACCAATCGAGCCGCAACAGTTGTATCAGGCCGTCGAGGACTTCGCTGTTTCGATTGATACGGAGCGAATTGGAAAGCGGCATTCCGAATCGGCGGACGAGCAGGCGGCGATCACCGAATCTCCCGAGCAAGTCCAGGCGGATACAAATGGCATCATCGATTCCGAAGCTGCCCTCTCACAGATACCGGGCAGCGTGGATGCGGTCAAGGAGTTGGTTCCGCTGTTAGTTGATGAGTGTACGAAACAGCTCGAAGTAGTGCGTACCGGTTTGGAAGAACAAGATGTCAAGGTGGTGCAGCGTGGGTCGCATACGATGAAAGGATCGGCGGAGGTATTTGCCGCCAAGCGTGTCGTCACCGCCGCGTTGCGGTTGGAGACAATGGCGATGGAAGAAGACCTCAGTGACTCCGAACTGGCTTTTTCTGAATTGGAAGAAGAAGTACTGCGACTCAAGGAGGCGATTCAGACACGGCTAGAAGCATGGCTCGGCTGACGATCGGCGCCTCGCGGTCCGTGCCGTTGGAATTCAGGCTTGCCTGGTGTGTTGGTCTAGCGAGTTTTGCGAGGCTGTACTAGTTCAGCGATTCTTTACAACACTTCCGAGGGGATCATCGCGAGAAACACCCCCACCGTACTGGGCCAGGGAGATGACATGCAGCATGGCCTAGCCAACATGCTTCGTCCAGGACTTGGGAAGGGAGAAGCGGAGTTCTTTCTTGGCGGACATCGTGTTCTCGGAGGTCGTTCATCGCGAATTCACTCAGAACACATCAATCAATTCAAGGTCTTTCGATAGCTTCGATGCTCGCGCAAAAATCGCTGGACCAACACACACCGCAATGATCGAGAAACCAACGTTTGACGAGACAGCATCGGTATTGTGCGAGAACTCTGGCGATCAGCTAGATGCCTGCCCGTTACGGCGGGTCGAGAGCATCGACGGTGAAGCAGTGCTTGCCCGATGAAGGAACGGTTCAAGAAAATCGACACAAACGGTGATGGCGTACTGACGCTTGAGGAGTTCACCGAGGCGCACAAGAATCCCGCAAAAAAACGGGCAAGAAAAAGGAAGGGCAAGGGCTGAAGAAGCCTAGCAAAAAGACGCCTCAGCCTAAAACGTCGAAGGCCGTCAAGAAGCAATAACACTCGGGCAACGCCGAGTTATGAGACCAGCCGCTCCCGCTGTCGGCATCAGTCAAGCTCCGCACAGTTGCTTCTTTAGATCAGCTCTCGGACGAGGGCTCACTAGTATAAGGAGAGTCGCGATTCGAAAGGAATCACCGGCTGCTCGGTTCGCAATCACCGGATTCGTCGCCAGCGAAGAAGCAGGCTATTCGACACGACAGAGACGCTGCTGAGCGCCATCGCCACAGCGGCGAGCGTCGGCGGTACACGGAGGCCGAGCGAAGGGAGCAAGAGGCCGGTCGCCAGTGGAATCAGGGCGATGTTGTAAACGAAAGCCCAAGCAAGGTTCTGGCGGATCGTCCGCAGCGTCGCTCGCGACAGCTTGATGGATGTCGTAATCGAAGCGAGATCTCGACGCACGAGCACGATGTCCGCAGACTCGATTGCGACGTCCGCTCCCGAACCAATCGCGATGCCTACATCGGCAGCGGTCAAAGCGGGCGCGTCGTTGATTCCATCACCAGCCATTGCTACGAGCTGCCCATCGGCTTGAAGTCGTTTGATCACTTGTTGCTTCTCGTCGGGCCGTACTTCCGCAACAACCTCGTCGATCTCAACTCGTTTCACGAGAGCTTCGGCTGTGCTCTGCTTGTCGCCGGTCAGCATCATGACACGCAAACCGAGCTGCTTCAGCTTCGCGATGGAGTCGCGAGAAGCTGGCGGCAAGTCGTCTTCGACCAAGATCGCCCCCACGTACGTCGCGTCACATGTGACTAACAGAGCAGTTTTTCCAGCAGCCCGCTGCTGCTCGATTGTTGTCGCAACGCTGGCGGTAATAGACGCGCCGGCTCGCGTCACCATCAACTCGTTTCCAACACAGATCGTCTGCAAGTCGCTGATTGCTTCGATACCCTCGCCAGGCCAGACTCGCACGGAATCGGCGGCGGGAATCTTGACGTTCAATTCGACAGCTCGTTCGAGGATGGCGTGGCCTAACGGATGGGTCGTCATCTGCTCCGCGGCGGCGGCGTGGGCTAGCAACTGCTCGTCGGATACTTCAATCGCCGGAATCATACCCGTGACTTGTGGCTTTCCAGACGTGATCGTACCGGTCTTGTCGAGGACCAGCGTATCAACCTGGCCACCTAGCTCGAACGCCCGCGCGTCCTTAATCAAAATGCCTTCAGCCGCCCCTCGACCGCTGGCGACCAACACAGCCGTCGGCGTCGCCAGGCCCAACGCGCATGGACAAGCAACGACCAACACCGCGACGGCACAAGACAAACCCATCGACCAACTGCCGGCAATACCCCAAGCAAACAGCGTCGCTACAGCGATGATCAACACGACCGGCACGAACCAAGCCACCACGCGGTCTGCCAGCCACTGGATCTGTGGCTTCGATTCCTGCGTCTTGCGGACCAAGTCGATGATGCGGCTTAGCGCCGTTGCGTCGGCCGAAGCCGTCACGCGAGCCTTCAGCATTCCGTCACCGTTGACAGTCCCGGCGAAGACTTGATCACCGTCCTGCTTTTCGATCGGCATCGCTTCACCGGTAAGCCAAGATTCGTCGATGCTGCTGTATCCGCTGACGACGACGCCGTCCAGAGGAACTCGTTCACCTGCACGAATAATCATCACATCGTTGATCTCAGCGTCGGCGACGCGCTTCGATTCCACCTTGTCATCCCGTTCGACCGCGACCGTGTCGCGAGCAAGTTCGAGCAACTTCCGAATTGCGTCGGAGGCTCGTCCCTTGGCTTTGGCCTCCATGTACTTTCCACAACTGATGAACGCCAGGATCATTCCGGCATCAACGAACATCATGTCACGTGAGTGCATCAGCAGTTCGTACAAGCCCGCCGAATACGCTGTGCCCGTGCCAAGAGCAACGAGGGTATCCATATTCGCGGCCCGATACTTGACCTGACGTATTGCACCGGCGAAGAAGGGCCATCCGACGTACAATTGGATCGGAGTGGCCAGGGCGAACTGGCACCAAGCCAGCGCCGAACCTTCAAGCAATGCGATTTGGCCGATGGCTACAAGCGGTATCAATAACAACACGCCGGTAAGCATCCGCCAACGCCACGTAGCGACCTCCGCCTCTTCCCGCGCCTCCAGCGTTTCGGCTGACACGTTGCTGGCGGGAGTGGCGTGGTAGCCAGAATTCTGGATTGCCTCGATCAACTTCGCCGCGGATGTACCGGGCTTGGTGGATACGGCAGCTTGCCCAAGGGTCAGGTTCACGGTTGCCGACGACACACTGTCCAAGTCTTCTAGCGCACGCTGCACCGTAGCGACACAACCAGCGCAATGCATGCCCTCAACGTCAAGCAGCACTCGCGCGTCGAGTTCGTGATGTGGAGGAGTCGCGACAGGCATGCTTGCATTATATCGCTCGCACAGCCACTAGGCTGCGATGTGTCGCAGTGGCAGAATGGTAACATTCACTCCAAGCCATCTCCGTACACGAATTGACATGCATGCAGAAGTAATTGCGATTGGCGACGAACTCACCAGTGGGCAACGGTTGGATACGAACAGCCAGTGGCTCAGTGAGCGCCTCGGCGAATTGGGTATACGTGTCCTGTACCACACGACAGTCGGCGACGATATGGAAGCAAACGTGCGCGTTTTCCGCGAAGCTTTCGATCGGGCTGATCTCGTTGTTTGTACAGGCGGCCTCGGCCCGACGGCGGACGATCTGACGCGTCAAGCCTTGGCCGAGGCCACCGGACGGAGCTTATTCCTGGACGAAGCGTCTCTCGCACACATTCGGCAATTGTTTGCCCGACGCAGTCGCGAGATGCCCGAACGAAATGTCATCCAGGCGAAGTTTCCCGAAGGCAGCCAGCCGATTCCCAATCCACATGGATCCGCGCCAGGAATCGACATCCAGGTTGACCGTGACGGACGAACGCCTAGTCGGTTGTTTGCGTTGCCGGGTGTTCCGGCCGAGATGCGAGAGATGTGGGAAGGCACTGTTAGTCCGGTGCTCGCGAAGCTAACCAGCGGTCGGCGAGTCATTCGTCATCGACGAATCAAGTGCTTTGGTGTTGGCGAGAGTGACTTGGAACAGATGCTGCCCGATCTGATCGAGCGCGGCCGGCACCCATCCGTTGGCATTACGGTACACAAGGCAACGATTACGCTGCGCGTCACGGCTCAAGCCGCGAGTGAGCAAGGCTGTCTCGCAGCGATGGAACCAACCATCGAAACAATCCGGTCTTGCCTGGGCGAACTGGTGTTTGGTGAGGAAGACGATGAACTACAACACGCGATAGTTCGGTTGCTCCGCGATCGACAAGAACGGCTAACGACCATCGAGTGGGGACCGGCTGGGCTCCTGGCTCAATGGCTAGGTGAAGCTGATCCCGACGGAGCTGTCTTCGCTGGCGGCAGCGTTGTTCGAGATGCGGTTAGCCTTGCCGCGACACTGGATGAGAGTGCTGGATCGCTTGGACTCGACGACTGGGGAGCCGTCGTATCTGCAATGGCGCAAGCGATTCAAAAGCGATACAGATCCGAGCACGCTCTGTCGGTCGGCCCCTTCCCGTCGAGTGATGCGATTGGTACGCCAGGCGGGCAGTTGCACTTCGCTTTGGCCGGACCAGCGGACACCGTCGCGAAGAGCGTTCCGTTTTCTGGCCACCCCGACATCTTGCGCGAGCGGGCGGTCAAACAGGCTCTCAATTTGCTTCGGCTGGCGTTGCTAGGGTGACGACGACAATGATCGCGATCTGAGTAGTCGTCCGCGATGTCTGCTCGAAGAGCGAGACCAGATCAAAGAGTTGATTTGAGCTGGAGTACGGGCAGTTCTCTTTCTGGCTTCACCATGCCAACTCGATTCCGAAGCGCCCGCCCTGGAACGTGACGTTACTCAAGTCGAACGTTCCCGCACCGGTGCTGAGTGTGAAGTTGTCTGTTTGATCGGTGATTTGAGCCACGTTGTCCATCCAGAGCCCCGTGTAGCCAAGGAGCAGGGTCAAATTGCCTGTTGGCCTCCAGCGGGCGGTCACATCAATTTGCCCGGCCCAAGCAACTTCACTGTTTCCTGCGCTGAACGAACTGAAGACTGTTGTCGTATCGTGCCGGTTGGCGCGAAGATCAGCGTCATTGCCGAGAATGGCTCCCAGGAACCTCGCATCAACGCGCAGCTTGCGATTGCTCTCCCACAGGCAAACATCAAACCCCAGTTGACCGCCGTACATATCGTTGTCCACTTCGGACGAAGTGCCCGTTGTGGATAGAGCCGACTCGAAGACATCCCACTGCTCGCTCAACCACAACCATCGAGCGCCGAAAATCGGGCGTATGCGGCCCCAGCCTCGCGTCAACCAATTCAGCTCGCCGCTATGCACGTCCGAACTTAGAACCGTCATCATACTCGTGACGCCCGTATTCGTGCTTGCTTCGTTGAAGATCCCCGAGAAGAGATTCGATCCAGTGGCGATGGCCGTCACCCCTTGATCGGTGACCGCAAAGTAGCGAATCTCCGCTGCGTTCCCGTTGGCGTGCTCGACACCAATCGTGCCACGAACTCCCGCTTCGACGTCGTACAGCAGATCCGCGACATCGGTGGCTAATATAAATGTTGGGACCAACAGGTCAGGTTGATCGGCAATGAACACCTGAGAGTCACCTTGTGTCCGATCCAACCACAACAGCTCTGCCGAAGCGAAAAACCGCCAAGGCGGGACGCACTCACAATACGCGTTCTCTAGCCCGCAGCTATCGCATTGGTTGAGACCGGCAGACCCGATGATCCGTAGATTTGCGCAAACGTCGTGTCGAGCGGCGTTAACGTCGCGACAACCGCCAACGCGGCTAACAACCGCAACATCCCTGTTCTCTCCGAGCAAACGCCCCTTGTCGATTTGGTTACCATGTCGCTTCCAGTCCAATCACAGCACCGTGGTACTCCACGGTGGTCAGATCAACGCGACCCTGCACTGGCGAGGTACTAACATCGAAATTGTCAAACTGGTCGGGAATCAGAGCCACGCCGTCCAGCCACAAGGCTTGATATCCCACGCGCATCGAGAGCCTTGGCGTGAACTGATAACGCAGCAGCACATTCAGATCGCCGAGAAACGAAGTCTGCCGAAACCGGCGAACGAAGTTGATATTCGCGGACGTGGCCAGCACATCCATATTGTTATAGAACACGCCGGCCTTCACTGTTCCTTCGAGCGTCCAGGGGCCGTAGCGAAAGGCGACTCCTTCAAAACCAAAATGGACCCCGCATAGCTCATTGTCGGTCATCGCCCGGATACTACCAGTGTCGTTTGTATGTTGAAGATAGTCTTCCAACTGTAAGACCCGTATTCCCACGATCGGAGCGATATGCAGCCAATGCCGGGCGCGGAAATTCAGTTCGCCACTGTCCAAGTGCGATTCGTACATGCTTGTTACCGAGGTTGCCGAACTGGACGCCGTTCCATTGAATAAGATTCCGCGGACGTCGGTCCCGATGACGGTTCGCGCGCGAAAAAAACCACGCGACCCCATGTACGCAAACTGCAGATCAGTGCCGCAGTCACTCTCAAACGTCCACTGAAAACGAAATCCGGCCTCTGTTTCGAAGTTCATGTCCGTTGTGTCGAGAACGGAGGGACCGCCGTTTTCAGTAACGATGTTCTCGAAGTCCGGATCAGATCGATTCAGCAGCAACACGTCAAAGACGGCGGTGCCGGAGGTCGCGTGATGTAGCAATCATCGATCGGTTCGTAAGAGGCCAGTTCTCCGCCATAGAACGTCTCGCCGGAGTACACATCTGTCGCCGGATAGCCCCTAGAGCCAGAGTAGATCTGTGCGGACGCGCTCGCGTGGTATGCCAAGAAGATGACGAGTTGAGCACTCACTACAAACAACATTCGTCGATTGCGCACTACACCGTCCCTCCCTGAATACACCAACCCGATCCAATTCCACCGCGCATGGGCTGATGCTTAACCAAGGAAATCGACGCCCTGCTTGCTGTCGCGACAGATTCATGGACGCGACTGAGACCATCCGCAGAATACTGCTTCGACGCAGAACCCTAACCGTGCGATCGTTCAGCACGACCCGGATACGGCTGAACCTTAATAGAATCGTTAGAATCGGCATGGGCCGCACTGAAGCGCGTTCAACAGGCGAACCTTTACTCCGCTCCAGCATCAGCCGTCGGGGCTTCGAAGCTTGCCAAGACGTTGCCGTCATCCTTCCAGATCCGAACGACGCTGTCTTGTCCACCAGCGACGATCACTTTGCCGTTGGCGCTCGCACTGACGGAATACATGAAGTCAGCCGCGCCGCCGAGACTCTTCACGTTGCCGCCGTTATCAGCGTTCTTGATCTGAACGGTCTTGTCACCAGACGACGCAACCACGTTGCTGCCGTCAGCCACGAAGCGGATTGCAGTGACTTCCTTGCCGAAGCCGGCGATCGTTCGTTTCTGGTCGCCGGTCCGCACGTCCCAGATCTTGATGACGTTGTCGGCACCGCTCGTAGCAAGCAGGCGTCCGTCGGCTCGCCAGCTAACTCCGAGCACGTGATGCGTGTGGCCTTCAAACGAACGGACGAACTTGCCCGATTCGACTTCGAATATCTTCGCAAATCGATCGGAAGCAGAACTCGCAATCTGTTTGCCGTCAGGTGAGAACTCAAGTCCATAAATCACATCACTGTGAGCATCCTTGATCTCCTTCACTAAGGAGCCGTCAGCAACTTTCCACAACTTCAACTCGCCGCTCCTCGAAGGTTCGCCTCCGCCGGTCGCGAGGACCGATCCGTCGGCACTGAAGTCCAACGCTGTCACCCGATCGACAAAGTGCTCGACCGAATCGACCGATCCGATCGTGCGTTGCAACTTCCATTCTGGATTCGTGTCCCACAGGATCGCCGACTTGTTGGCGGCAACCGAGAGCACATCGCCCTGTGCTGAATAAGCAACCGCGGTTACGGCCGCACCGTGTCCGGCGAAGCTCTCGACCGCAGCGCCTGTTTCAGCATCCCAAGTCCGCACACTTTGATCGTCGCCCCCAGTCGCCAAGGTCAGTCCATCCGCCGAAAAGGCGATGGCGTGGTAAGGCTTCTCACTCTCGGTGGCAGTTTGCTGCACGCCCGTCAACTGTTCTTCCGTCTTCTTCGTCTTCTCCTCCGCCGCCTTCACGGTTACTTCGACAGGCGGAATGGCTCCGGTGGCCTTCTTTACAGCCTCCTTCGCACGACCGACAGTGCGGGTTGCCGATTGCAGCGCGCGTTCCGCAGCCTTCTGCGCATCGACAGCCTTTTGCGCGGCGTCAGCGAGTTTCTTCAAGTTCTCTTCAGCCGCCTTGAGGTCAGTCACGTACTTCGCAAGAGCTGCGTCAGCCGTCTTCTTGGTCTCGTCAGCGGTCTTCTTCGCAGCTTGACCATCGGTGATCGCCTTCTGAGCCGCTACCTTCGCCGCTTCCGCAACCTTCTTCTGGCCTTCGCCCGCACCGGCAATTGCGGTTGGGACCGCAGCCGCTAGATCAGCCAAGGCCTTGTTGTCAGGCTGAGCCTTCGCTGCTTCTTGCACTTTCTTCAAAGACTCGGCCAACGTGTCGCTCACTGTCTTAGCAGCCGCCACGGTGTCATTGATCCGCTTGTCGGCTGCGGCAAGATCCGTTTGCCCTTTCTTGATCGCCTCGTCAGCCTTCACCACGGCCGCCTCCGCTGCCTTCTTATCGGCTTCGGACTTTGTTTGTCCAGCCTTTACGTCCGCGACAGCCTTTTCGCCGACGGTCTTGTCAGTTGCTGGCTTCTTAGCTTCTTCGATCTTCTTCTTGTGTTCTTCGTCAGCCTTCTTGCGAGCCTCTTCAGCCGTGGTCGCGTTCTTCTCTTCGGCGGCTTTGCGGTCGGTCGCCGCTTTCAAGTCGGCCTTCGTTGCGGCAATCTCGCGTTTGGCGATCGCCACCAGACGGGTCACGTCTTCGACTTTGATCTTCGCGCGGAAGTCACCCTTCAGCTCGGCGATCTGCTTGCCGTCAGCAGCCCACAACTTCGCGATATTGTTCGCGCCCGCTGAAGCAAATCGCTGGCCGTCAAGACGCACGGCAACCCCAGTGACAGGACCACCATGATTCATGTTCTTCACCGCATTACCAGCATTCACGTCCCAGACGCGAGCTGTACCGTCCTGGCTGCCCGACAAGAGCTGAGCGCCAGTGGGAAGGAGCGCCGCTAACGAAGTCACAGGACCGCCATGCCCCGCCAACTCCTTCACGGGCTTCGGCGGTTCGGCCGCAGCCTCGCCAGGAGGCAGAGCCCAGATGCGGATGATGTTGTCGGCACCGCCCGACGCGATCTGCGTGCTGTCGGTGACAAACGCGACGGCGTTGATCGGCGCAGGCGTTTCGACTTCGCCCGCGACCGCTCCATCGGCGACGTTCCAGACCTTGAATTTCTTGTCCTGTCCACCCGAGACGAGCTTTGTACTATCGGTCGAGAAAGCAACGCCCGATGCGGCTCCTGCATGCGCTTCCAGCGTGCGAACCAACTTGCCGGACGGTAGTTCATACAAACGAACCTTGCCACTCTCTTCGCCCATCGCTGCCCACTTGCCATCGGCACTCACGGCAAGAGCTTTGACTGGACTTTCGACACCGGCGAGATCAACCTTGTGAGCGTTGCGACTCCGCTTCCATAGCTTGACATTCCGATAACCGCCTGAAGCGAGTAACTCGCTGTCGGGGCTGAAACGCAGCGACTGAACAAGGTCCATGTGAGCGACGCCGGGCTTGTCATAGGTCTCGGTTTCTAGCAATGCCGGGTCGGTCAAGCGCCCAACCGCTCGCTTGCTTGGCACGTGGTAGAGGAAGATCTGATTGGCACGACCAGCCGCTGCATATTGCCCATCCGGTGAGATGGCAATCGAGTAGATGGGGTTCACGCCAGCAGGTAATGGCTGCCAACTAATCGGTCCCCCAGAACCGGTCACTTCTCCCTTAGCACCTTGATCGATCCACAACTTGATCAATCCTAACTCTTCCGATGTGAGTGGCTTGGCACCGACATCGTTGTCCTCGGGCGGCATCGCAGGATCCTCTTGCATCGCTCCTGACTTGAGCAGCAAGCTCTCCAAGCCTTTGCCGGCCACGACGGCCGGCCCTTCCGCGCCACCTTTCAGAATGGTCTGCGGCGTCTCGAGAACCAGATCACCTTCAGCATCGGTATTGTTGTGACACGCGAGGCAGTTGCGGCGTAAGATCGCCAAGATCTCTTTCTCAAAATCGACTTCGCCGTCGCGTTTCACTTCGGCGATCGCAATCGGGTCGGCTTGAAGAAGGCTCGGGTGCACGAGGAATGCCAGAGCGGGAACCGTGACGAGCAAGGTGCGTTTGAACATGATTATCTCTTAGTTGGGGATTTGTCGTCGTTCACATCGTTTAGCCGCAAGCCGGAGGCGTGCGCTTCCTCGCGTCCAACGCACGCCTCCGGCTTGCGGTTAAACAACCATTGGCTACTTTGCTTCGACTTTTTCTACTTTCAGGACGACTTGCTGAGTCGCCTCGACATCTAGCTTATTGAACTTCGCTTTCACACGAATCGTGACGGTGTGGTCGCCTGGAGTGGCATCCGCCGCCGCGGTTAGCTCGAACTTTCCGTCCTTCTGGTCTTTGGCAATCGTGACTTTTGCGACCGCGATGCCCGCGACGCCTTTCGGTAACTCGACGGTCACTTCCGCGGGATCGACAAAACCGTAGAGTCGCTCCAGCACGACTGGCAGTTCGACTTTCGCACCTTGTTTCAGCGCACCGGGCGCGTTTGCCGTGAGCTTCAGTGGGGTGTTCACAATGCGGAGCCGAATCGGAGTCGAAATGACGGCCACGTTCTTGTCGATGGGCTTGTTGGCGTTCGTCGTGTCGGTGACCTTCTTGTCGGCAGCCGGCTTGGCGGCTTGAGCACGCTTAAGCGTGGCGTCGGTATCAGCCGCCAACTTCTCAGCCGCGACCTTCGCTTCCTCCGCTTTCTTGGCTGCCGCTTGCGCGGTGACTAACGCCGCGTCGGCAGCTTTTTGTTTCTCGGCTTCCGCGACGGCTGCCTTGTCGGCTTCGGTCTTCGCCACGTCGGCGTCGGTCACCGCCTTCTTGAGGTCTTCGTTGGCGCCGTCCTTGGCTGCCGCTTCCTTGGCAGCGGCAGCTTTGTCAGCGGCCACCTTCGCCGCATCGGTTGCAGCCTTTACAGCCGCATCGGCTGCTGTCTTGGCATCCGTTGCAACCTTTGCAGCCGCTGCCGCATCAGTCGCCGCTTTGACCGCAATGTCTTTCGCCTTGACTGCCTCAGCGGCTTTCGGTGTCAACGCCGCGATTGCAGCATCGATTTGCTTTTGCTCGGCTTGAGCCTGAGTGATGGCGACAGGATTCAGCACGTGCTTGACTTTCGTATCTGCTCGCAGATAGACCAGATAGTCGCCAGGCTTTGTCTTCGCGTTGGCGAAACTAAGAGCCAGCTTCCCAGCTCCGTCGGCCGCCTTCACCACGACGTTGCCTGGCTTGAACTCGGCCGGAAAACGTTGCGGAACGAGTGTTAAATCGGCTTTGAAGTCATCGCGGCGAACAACCGTGAGAGGAATCTCCAAAGTCGCCCCACGCGAAGTTTCCCAAACCTTCTCTTCACCCGCTTGAACGAAAGCCTTCTCGTGATCGTCACCAACCACGGCGAACGCGATCTCTTCCGTCGTACGGAAGTTCGCGGGCTGCTGCACTCGGTTTCCCGTCTCCCACACCGTGACGCCTCCGCGGGCATAACGCACCACATCTTGTCCTTCGACCTTGGCCTTCCCGACAACACGCACGTTGTCGCTCCAAGTCGATGAATCATCCGCGGCTTTAAAGATTAAAATCCCGGACGTCGCGCCCGGCGCAACAATCACAGGCGGGCAGCTAACACTTCCTGGCAAGCCTTCGACGGATAGTTCGACCGCGTCGTTGAAGCCGTCACGGCGCTGGATTTGAACGTTGTAGACAGTTGTTCCGCCGCGCCATAGCGATGTTGTACCGGCGAGAACGGCGGCTGCGTTGACCGGTGCTTGAACTCGCTCGGCGACCGCAGCCACTCGGAAATCGGGCGCCGGCTTGCGAATGACGAGGCGATAGACATGACGCGGATCGCTTGTAGACGTACCGTATTGATTCCATACCGACACGCGATACGTCGTATCCTGATCCGCCGTGAACCGATAGGTCGGATCGTCGGTTGAGCTATCAAAGTTGCTGCCGATGCGTCCGTTGCGATCGCCGGGATCGTCCACATTCGCGGTCAAGGCGACCGTCTCTTCGCCTTTGTCGTCCTTCGTCACCCGTTCGACGACGAGATACGGATCAACTTCCGAGCCAAGACGATGGGCTACCACATCAATGTAGTAGACATCACCCTTCTTGGCCTCGAACTGGACGTAGTCCTTATCGCCTGCCGGGTAGAATTGTCCGGCGACTTCACAGGGCACCGTCACCGCTTGCGATTGGCCAGATTCGTTGTTCGGTTCCTGCTCCGCGACAACCGGAGCGTGGGCGAAATAGACAGGTGATGCACTCGCCGTATTGAAGCGGTACATGAAGTTGTCAAGCCCGAAGGCACGCGGTTCGACGCGGCCGCTGACAGCCAAGCGATTCGTAGCGGCACCATCAGCGGGCACGGGAATCGAAACCGTCAGTTTCTGAAGCGGTTGGCCGGCAACGCTGTAATAATCCGAAGGCTCACCCCCGGGGAGATTCCTGCCGTAGATGGTGTATTGCTCATTACTGCCGGGCAGGCCCGCAGGCGGAAAGATGAACTCGACGTGCGGGCCCGTGTGCGCCGCCAAGCGATAAAAATAGTCGTTCCCTCCACGGTAGAGGAAGTCGTAGAGCATCACGATATACTCGCCGTCGCTCGGAGCCGTCAAGGCAATAAACGGGTCCGCGCCGGAATGGTCGCGGCTCTTGGCAATCTCTCGACCGGACGGATCGAAGACGACCAGCGTTGCATCCATCCGCGAATCGATTCGCTCGGAAACGCAATCGAGCAGGATCTTCTGCCCTTTTGTGAGGGCGATCTTGAAGTAGTCACGGTTATTGGCATCGACCCAACCACTGATTGTAGAATCAACTTTCAATTCAGCAGCCGATGTTGTTGCAGTGTTGCCGCCTCGCTCATGCAGTTCGTCATAGACGCCCACCGTGAAGGCTCTGGGATTTGAAACGCCATAACGTCCGACCACACGAGCTTGGTAAACGCCGGAAGGCACATCGCCGGCGATCGTGACGGTGAACTGGCCTGCCAAAGGCTGCTCGTCGAGGAATTCATTCGGCTTATGCATCTTTTGCGCGGCGACGATACCAGGGTGCGAGAAGACGAGCTTCTGCAAATCGACTTGATCCGCACCGGCAACTTGGACGTCAACCGTCGTGCCGAACTTTCCGCCGGGCGGAAAGACGCTCGAGAGCTGCGTGCTCGGTAGTTGCGCCAACAGCGAGGCTGCGGGAAGCAACAGACTGACAATCACCGAAGACCAAAGAAACTGTCTGCGCGCCATCAGGATCATTCCTTTTAGGTGTGCCGAAGGTGGTTTGTTGGGCGGGAGGTAGGTGGCGTGTCACCTTCTCAGTCTGATTGCTGCCGTTGTCTCTTGCAACGAATTTAACAACCAATGAAGGTGGCTGGTTATAGCTGCTGTTCGCTCGCGAACGGAACGTTTGATCGCGGAGCGATCAACGACGTTGTTTAGTGGTTAAACAAGAATTCCTTTGTGTTGATCAACGCCCAAACGATGTCCTCATAGGCACGTTTGGTGTCGTCTCCACATTTTTGAATGTGAGCCATTGCAATGGCGGTCTCATCGGGCAACGGTTCGCGAGAGAAAGCCAGCAGATACAGCTCACGAATCTTTGCGGGATGTTCGCGCTCTTTGTCAGCAGCGAACTGCGCGGCTCGACCATTGCCCGCGGTCAGCTTGCCTTGAATCTCGCTCGAATTGAGCAAGTGCAGGCTCTGCGCGAGATTGGCTTCCGACGAACGTTCGCACTCACAAGCACTGCTCGCTTCTGGGCGTCCGAAGACCGTCAGGAAGTACGAGCTGAAGCCGTTGTCGGGTAGCTGCACTGCACGAGTGCCGGCCGGAGCGCCTCCGAATCCGGTAGTAGTTCCGGTGACTTGGTTGATCGCGTCGAGTAGCACTTCGGCATTCAAGCGTTGCGGATAGTAACGAGAGAAATTCTGCTTGTCGTCACGATTCCAATCATTAGGCTCGGCGGTCAACTGATACGTGCTAGAGCTAGTAATCGTGCGAATCAAGTGCTTCATGTCAAACTTATGCGCGATGAAGTCCTTTGCCAACGCATCAAGCAACTGAGGATTCGTCGCGGGGTTCGTGACTCGCATGTCGTCTTCGGGATCGACCAAGCCGCGAGCGAAGAAATGCTTCCAGTAGCGATTCACTAAGGCGTACGCGAAGAACGGGTTGTCTTCGTGACCCATCCAGTCCGCCAAATCGATCCGTGGATCACGATGTGTGACGAGCGTCAGCGCCTCGCTGCCCAGACCGGTTGGCGGCACGTTGTTCTTCGTCTTTGGATTCTGTGCCTGAGCGGTCCCGGGATTGTGATAGATGCGGTCCTGACCTTGGATCAGGCCCTTCTTCCGGCCGACTCGCGAGAAGAACGCAGCGAAGCCGTAGTAGTCTCGCTGACTCCACCTCTCGAACGGATGATGGTGACATCGGGCACATTGAATTCGTAGTCCCAGGAACAACTGGGCTGTATCCTCGAGCTGAGCCGATTGATCTTTAACTTCACGATACCACGCCACTGGCGGATTCTTGCCCGGCGAACCGGACGCAGTAATGATTTCACGAACAAACTGATCGTACGGCTTGTTACTATGGAGCGACTCCCGAATCCAATCGTAGAAAGCAAACGTCGCAATCTTGTCTGGCTCGGCTCGTCGCTTGTTTCGCAAGACCGCCGACCACTTGTTCGCGAAGTACTCGGCATAGTCAGTGCTATCCAACAAACGATTGATTGCGTTCAGCCGCTTGTCCGACGACGTGTCGGCAAGATAAGCCTCGGATTCTTCCATTGACGGCAAACGCCCGGCAACATCGATGGTTACGCGGCGAAGGAAGGTCGTGTCATCGGCGATTTGTGAGGCAGGCAAGCCGAGATTCTTCAGTTTTGCAAACACATTTTCATCGACCACGTTCTTCGCAACCGGCAGGTTTTCGGTCGGGATGCCGAGCGGAACAGTCGCGCGGAACACACCCACGTGGCCTTGATAGCGAGCCATCACGGCGACGCTACCAGTTAACCGAGTGGTGGTAACCAACCCCGTTACGCTGACCTCTCCCATCTCGGTGTCGTTCGAATCGAACCGCGTCATGCGAGTAACGTCTTCAGTCGAACCGTCGGTATAGTGTGCGATCGCGACGACTTGCTGACTGGCTTCGCGACCCATCAATCGCTCTTCAGGAAAGACGTCGATGCTGCTAACCGTGGGAGCGTCGTCGCTGCCATACGGCATGCCTTGCTCAATCCATCGCCGCAGCAAGCTGTAGGCTGGCGAATCAGTCGTGATACGATGGCCGCCACCGTGAGGCAGCGTGCCGATGGCCTTCATCAGCAACAAGCTGCGGTCGGGTGCCGAAGGGAACAAGCGTCGGCCACGGCCTTCCTTCACCAGGAACTCGAAATCCTCCGGCGGCTCGAAACCTAGCAGCGACAATCGGAAGCCGTTCTGTCCGCCGGACTTTCCATGACAGCCACCGCTACTGCAGCCGTACTTGGTGAAAATCGGAACGACCTGATTCGGGAAGTTGACCGGCAAGTCCTTGACGATGTTCGTTACACGAACGTTGATCGTCGCATCAGGACCGTCTTTGGCCTTGGCGTGAATCGTGGCGTCGCCTTCGGCGATCGGTGTTACATGGCCGGCAGCATCGACGCGAACAATTCCGTCGGGCGACACCGTGTATTCCACGTCGCGACTGAGATCGCGTTTCTGTCCGCTGTCGTATTCGCCCGAGACAACGAGTTGCTGGTTGGCGTCGCGACCCGAGACAAGGAATTTGCCATCGGCAAGCCGACCTGTCTCGACCAAGATCGATAACAACTTTCCAGGGTCGCCGATTCCCGGCGGTTCCGGTTTGTTGTCATCTTGTGCGGTAAGTGTCAGTTGGAAGGCGGGCAATAGTGCGGCTAGTAGGATAGCCGTGGCGGGGAGAGTGCGTCGCATTTTGGTTCCTTTAAGTTACCCATTCTGCGTCCTTAAAACGACGTCCGTGCATTCATTTCAACGATAGTTACTTTAACATATCGATCGGTTCGAATGCAAGAAACTACTCCCGCAGATACGCTTACTGCGACAAAACACCGCGTTTTCTGCATCTTCGCGCGAAGCCAGGCCAAATCGCGGCATATTGAAGCGGACACGGCGAGCCCGCAAAATGGTGGCAATGCTAGTGCTTGCACGTACCAGTCTATTGCGCGAGACAGACGATGCTCCGACTTCATCTTAGACGTGGCTCTTCGAATTCGATGTACCTGGTGGCCTTGGGCTCGCTGGTGGTGGTTGTGATCCTGGGTGTGCTGTTGATGAACGGCGGCAAGAAACGTACGGGCAAGCGTCGGACGATGTCGAACACAACGCAGTCTGCAACCGCGTCTAGCGACTCCGTGGAACTCTTCATGTACTGCGCCGCGGGCATGCGTTACCCGATGGAAGAAATCGTCAAACGCTATGAGGAGGAATACGGTGTCGTTGTGCAGTTGTTGTACGGCGGCTCGAACACGCTGCTCAGCCAGCTCGAGGTCAGTAAGACGGGCGACCTCTATCTGGCCGGCGACAGCAGCTACACGCAGAAGGCTCAGGAGAAGGGATTGGCTCATGAGCGGTTGGTGTTGGCCAAGATGAAGCCGGTCATCGCGGTGCAGCAGGACAACCCGAAGAACATTCAAGGCATCGACGACTTGTTGCGCGAAGACGTCAAGGTCGCCGCTGGCGACCCCGATGCCGCCGCCGTTGGAAAGAAAACCCGCAAGTTGCTAACAGCGTCGGGGCAGTGGGAGACGCTGAACGAGCGCGTCACCGATAATGGAGTTTTCAAGCTAACGGTTAATGAAGTGGCCAACGATGTGAAGCTGGGCTCGGTCGATGCCGGCATTATCTGGGATTCGACGGTCGCGCAGTACGACGAGTTGATCGCGATCGAGACGCCTGAACTGAACAAGGGACTCGCCACGATCGAGATTGCCGTGCTGGAAAGCTCGCAGCAACCAACTGACGCTCTGCACTTCGCGCGTTACGTCGCGGCAAGCGACCGTGGCTCGAAGATCTTCTCCGAGATGGGCTTTGAAGCCATGGACGGGGACAAGTGGGAGGACGCCCCGGAGATCACATTCTTCTCGGGATCGATCAATCGTCGTGCGCTCGATCCGATCATTAAAGCGTTCGAGCTGCGAGAAGGCGTCACCGTGCTCACACGCTACGACGGCTGCGGAATGCTCACCGCGTCGATGCGAGCGATGCGGAAGGACCAGTCGAGCGGCTTCCCCGATGCGTACATGGCGTGCGACGTTTACTATCTCGACACGGTCCGAGATTGGTTTCAAGATGACGTCAATATCTCCGAAGCCGAGATTGTGCTCGTCGCGAAGAAGGGTAACCCGAAGAACATCCGTGGCGTCGATGACTTGCTGCGAGAAGATGTTCGTCTGGTGCTCGGTCACCCGGAGCAATGCACGATCGGAGTGCTGACAACTCAGCTATTGAAAGAAGCCGGCATCTACGACGAGCTGACGGAGACGAAAGACATTCCGATGAAGCAGAGTTCTGCGATGCTGATCCCCGACGTCATCACCGAAGCCGCCGACGTGACCGTCGCGTATATCACCGACACGCATGGTGAAGCGGAGAAGCTGGAAGTGATCCACGTCGATTCTGCTTCAGCGAAAGCGGTTCAACCCTATAGCATCGCCCGGTCCAGCGAATTCAAGCATCTCACCGGTCGCTTGTACGACCACATTGCCGCCTCGCGGAACATCTTCGAGGCCGCCGGCTTCACGTGGCGTCTGGACCAACCAGCGGGTAGCGAGTAGCTTGGCACGCATGCCCTCCTCGCCGAGCCATCATCGCGTACCATCCGACGCACCGTTCTATGCGATCGTCCTGACGATTGCAGGAGCGTATGTGGCGTTGATTGTTCTGATGCTTGCCGCGGATATCGCTTATACATCTCCGAACGAGATGCTGGAAGCGCTCCGAAACGACAACATCAGGTCTTCGATTCGACTGAGTCTGATCTCATGTACGATCTCAGCGATCTTGTCGGTGTGGGTTGCCGTGCCGATAGGCTACCTGATGTCGCGGCATCAGTTCGCTGGACGAAACCTCCTCGACGCAGTGCTCGACATCCCGATCGTGCTGCCGCCACTGGTTGTCGGGATCAGCCTGCTGATTCTATTTCAGTTCCTTCCGCGCGCTCTGCGTGAGGCAGTCGTATATCAAGTCCCGGCCGTGATCCTTGCACAATTTGTCGTCGCCTGCGCTTTCGCCGTTCGGACGATGCGGGCCACCTTCGATCAGATCGACGATCGGCGTGAGCAGGTTGCGTTGACACTTGGTTGCAGTCGCATGCAAGCGTTCCTTCGAGTCGTGTTACCCGAAGCTGGGCAAGGCATCTTGACAGCGGGGACTTTGGCGTGGGCACGCTCGCTGGGCGAGTTTGGTCCGTTGCTAGTCTTTGCGGGCGCAACTCGCAACAAAACCGAAGTCCTATCGACGACGGTTTACCTTGAACTCAGCATCGGCAACCTGGAAGCAGCCGTCGCGGTGTCGCTGATCATGGTCACCGCCGCCGTTGCGGTTTTGATCATCGCCCGTCTTTGGGGCACAAGAAGTCTCGCCGTCTAACAACGCCTTCTCAGAAACAACCACGCTCGTGATCCGCGTCCAATCCGTCACCGTCCAAGTCGGGAAGTTCCGCATCGACGATGTCTCGTTTGAGATCCCGTCGGGTGAGTACGGCATGTTGATGGGGAAAACTGGCAGCGGCAAGACGACGTTGCTCGAAGCCGTTGCCGGTTTGAAGCCGATTCGCGCGGGTAGCATCGTGCTTGGCGATCTCGATGTCACCGAGCTGCGTCCGGCGGAGAGACACGTCGGCTACGTGCCACAAGACGGTGCGTTGTTCTCGACCATGTCCGTGCGAGACCACTTGGCGTTCGCGTTGGAGATTCGACGTGTGTCGAAGCCTGAAATCGCCTCGCGTGTGGAAGAACTCGCGAATCTACTGGAGATTGAACACCTACTCACGCGCTCGCCGAGAGGTCTCAGCGGCGGCGAGCGGCAGCGTGTCGCGATCGGCCGGGCGTTGTCGTTTCGACCGAGCACACTGCTGCTCGACGAGCCGTTGAGCGCCCTTGACGACGACACGCGTGAACAACTCTATTCTTTGTTGAAGCACGTTCAGCAACATACTGGCGTCACCACGCTGCACGTCACGCATCACCAACACGACGTCGCCAGGCTGGCTGACAAGCTGATTCGGATTGAAGACGGAGTTGTTGTTGTTGTTGCAGAGCAGAAGATTGGCAAGTAGGTCTCGCGAGCCGAGCGGGATCTCAGAGAGTAGCGACGTGTTGCGTTTCAGGTTCCGCTCGGCTCGCGGAACGTACTCTAGGAGACATCATGAAAGTCGCGACATTCGACACCAACAAAGGGACGATCCGCATCCAACTGCACGACGACAAGACGCCAAAGACCGTGGCCAACTTCGAGAAGCTCACCGCTGACGGCTTCTACAATGGCCTCAAGTTCCATCGCGTGATCGCGGACTTTATGATCCAGGGCGGTTGCCCTCAAGGCACCGGAACTGGCGGACCGGGCTATCAATTCCCCGACGAATTCCACGCCGACCTGAAGCACGATGGCCCCGGAGTCCTGTCGATGGCGAATTCCGGCCCGAACACGAACGGCTCGCAATTCTTCATCACCCACGTCGCGACGCCTCATTTGGACGGAAAACACTCTGTTTTCGGCAAAGTCATCGAAGGCCAAGACGTCGTCGATACGATCGCACAGGGCGATAAGATCGAATCTGTGACGATTGCGGAGGAATAGTTGAGTAGGTCCCGCCAGCCGAGCGGAACCTCGAGATCATTGAGCCGGGACGATCGAGGACCCGTTCGGCTCGCCGGACCTACTCGCAGAATTGCCGCTGGCCGCTCAGACTGCTATCCTGATGGTGTTCGTCCACACCTTCCCGTCCAAGGAAACTATCATGGCAAGGATGGCAACATTTTTGCGGTCCGCTCATGCGATCCGGATAATCACGGTCGTTGGTTTGCTTTTTGCTGCCGTGGCAGTCGCCTGCGAGACGCCGGTCTACCGTTATGCGATGTACCGCTGGCAGCCCGCCCCCTACGAAGTCTATTTCTTCCACGACGCCGAACCAGATGACAAGCATCAGCAAGTGGCTGAGCTGTTGGAAGGCTTCGGCCGTGGTAGTGCTACGCCCGCCAACGTCGCCTACCTTCCAGTGAACGTGGCGGAAGACAAAGAGCTCGCTTCGGTTCCACCGGATGTGAAGAAAGCGTGGGATGCACGCGAGGACAAGTCGCTGCCAACTTATTTCATCTCGACTCCCTATGGCGCTGGCTTGAAGTTCGATCAACTCGATCCAGCCACCGTGAAAGCGTTGGTGGAATCTCCAGCCCGTAAGAGCCTCGCCGCGCAACTCGAAACCGGTAAGCTTGGTGTCTTTGTGATGCTGACTGGCAAGGAAGCGGCCGAGACGAAACAGACCGAAGAGATCATGACCGATCTCGTCGAGGAAGTGCGTAGCGGGAAGGTCAGCCTCTATCTTTCGCCGACAGAAGCCAGCGCGACAGAGTCTAGCGAAACAGAAGCCGGCGAAGGCGAGAAAGCAGAAGAGCCGAAGGGGAACACGGAGCTCGGCTTCATGAAAGTCGATCGCGAGAGCGCGGAAGAGAAGTGGTTCGTCCGTTCGCTGTTGGCGATGGAACCAGACTTGGAACAGGAAGAACGCCCGATGGTCTTCCTGGTCTACGGCCGTGCCCGCGCTCTTTTGCCTTACATCGGCAAAGGTATCACGCGAGAAAACTTGCTGCGTGAAATCGAGTTTGTTAGCGGAGCTTGCTCGTGCACGGTGAAGGAACAGAACCCCGGCGTCGATTTGCTTGTGCGTTACGACTGGGAATCTGCTGCTGCAGCGTTAGCAGACAAGTTTGGCAACGAAGAAGGCAACGAGAGTCAATTCGGCCCGGAGATGTTTTTTCCGGAGTTGATCATCGGCGAAGGAGCAACACCAGAAGTGACGGACGTTGCCGCACGTGATGTCGAGCAAACTGATGGTCAAGACGTCATCGTCGAGCAGACGTCGTTGGAAGAACCCGCCGTCGATCCGAAGGACGTGGCAACAACTGCGGACCACCAAACTCCCATTGTGTCAGAGGAACAAGGCTCGCACGTGCCGCCTGAAGACAGCACGGAAGCCGTGTCGGTACCTCCCGTCGAAATCCCTCTTGGTTCCAGTCCTACTACCACGGCGGCTGCACCGTCCGCCTTTTCGAGCGTATGGGTTGTGGGTGGAGGAGTCGCAGTTGCACTTCTCGTCCTTTTCGGTCTGACCTTCGTCGTATTGCGACCCCAATAGCCGATGACCCAGTAGCTCATGATTCGAATCGACGGCGTCAGCAAGGTGTATCGCGCATCGCACGGTGAAGTCCGCGCGGTCGATGACCTCAGCCTCACGATCGATAGCGGTGAGTTTGTCGCGTTGAAAGGTCACAGCGGCAGCGGCAAGTCGACACTGCTCTCCCTAATCGGTGGGTTGGCGTTGCCGTCATCCGGCAGCGTCGAGGTCAACGGCCAAGTCTTGCCGGAGCTCTCGTCGGCAGAACGGGCTCGCTTCCGCGAAGAACAGATTGGGTTTGTGTTCCAGATGTTTCATCTGCTGCCATACCTGAATGTGCTGGACAACGTGATGCTCGCGGCGAGCAATGGCGCTCGCGCTGAAAGTGCCTCCTACGCGAAGGAACTGCTCGGCAAGTTCGGCCTGAACGACCGCATCACACACCGGCCTGGGCAACTTAGCGCTGGCGAACGGCAACGTGTCGCGATGGCTCGCGCGCTCTTGAACCGTCCGAAGCTACTGCTTGCTGACGAGCCAACGGGCAACTTGGATGAAGACAACGCCAACGCCCTGCTCGATCTTGTGGTAGAGTTCCATCAAGAAGGCGGAACGATCGTGCTTGCGACACATGATGCTGCCGCAGCGGCTCGCGCGCAGCGCATTGTTGAACTGTCGAGCGGGAAGGCTGTGCGTAACTAACCGCGCGCAGTTCTGAACGGCGTAGCGTTGCCGACTTCGATAACGGGCGCGTTACGAACATGCTCGGTGTATTACTTTGTCCGCAAGTGTTCTTCAAACCAAGCGACCATCTCGGTGGTGGCGCGCTTGAAGTCATCCCCTTGAAAGCCATGGCCAGCGCCTTCAATCTCGACCAACTTATTGACGACCTTTTTCTCGTCGAACGTAGCGTGAATATTCCGACTGTGTGCGACGGGAACAAGCTTATCCTGGTCGCCGGCGATCATCAGCGTTGGTGGGTCGTCTGGCGAGACGTGAACAAGCGGCGAGTTTTGTTCAGCGGCTTTGAGGTCGAGATTCAGCGCTGGGTATCCCTTGTAGGCGGGCAGTGCATCAGGTGCGTCCCAGACCATAATCCGTAGGTCGGTCGGTGCAACGATGGCGACGACAGCTTGAACACGATCGCTTACTCGCAACACCGGGTCCTGCGTCCCTTCTTCACCATCGTCCGACGCTGTACCGAGCATCAACGACAAGTGGCCGCCCGCACTCATGCCGTAAACGCCGAGTCGCTTCGGATCGACCATGAACTTGTCGGCGTTCAAGCGGATGTACCGTACACCACGCCGAACATCCGTGACGGCTTCCGGAATAGAGAACTTTGGGCTGCTGCCGTGGCGCACCGCAAACACGGTGAAGCCTGTGTCGGTGAGTGGCTTGAAGAACCCTTGAGCTTCCTCCGGCGGCCTCCATCGCGAGTACCAGCCGCCGCTGACCATGAACAAGACACCCGCTCCGTTGGCGTTCTCAGTCGGTGTGAAAACATCAAACGTCATCGCCAGACCCGACTTGTGTCCGTACACAACGTCGGGTGTGATCTTCACATCGGCGTGGGTGACGGTTGCGGCGGCGAGCGACAGCGACGTAATCACGATCGCAACGGCACGGCGCATGCGTTGTGCATGGCTGCAGGAGTTAGCGGTGGGGAGTGTTTTCGAGGTCATCTTCTGATCGCAGCTCCTGTTTGGGTGAATGGAGTGACATCGGGAACGCCGAGTGACTGGGTTGCAACCCGTACGCCAAATGCGAATGTAGTCCCTTTCGGTTCGCTCGTCGAACCGAGAGTTCGGCGTTTCTTTATCTTTCTAACTCCGCGCAGCCCAAGCGAACCGGGCCTTTGGCAGTCGCTGCTGGTAATTGACCGACGATATTTGGCGGAAGATACTGAGGGTGAATCGGTTTCGGTTTCTTACGGGGCGCCACTCGGGCTGACACCTGTCGCCCTTGGCGTTTCTGAATGCACAAGATCGTGCGCGGGAGATCGTAGATCAACCTGGCGCAGATCACGCTCATAATTGAAAGAGAGAACGCAGGATGTTTCGAGTTCTAAGCAAGACGCAGACGGCTTTTGTAGTCCTCAGCTTGCAGCTGATTTACGCCTCCTCAGCTATGGCCGAGTCTGATCGCCCCAACATCGTTCTCATCATGGCGGATGACATGGGGTATTCGGACATTGGTTGTTATGGCGGTGAAATTGATACGCCGACGCTCAACCGGCTGGCTGCGGATGGGTTGCGATTCACGCAGTTCTATAACACGGGGCGTTGCTGCCCGACGCGGGCGGCACTGCTGACTGGCCTTTACTCCCACCAAGCCGGTGTCGGCTGGATGATGACTGATCGTGGGCACGACGGTTATCGCGGTGATCTAAACAACCGCTGCGTTACTATTGCAGAAGCAGTGAGGCCGGCTGGCTACTCCACCTACATGTCAGGCAAGTGGCATGTGACTCCGCACGTCAAGCCGGATGGACCGAAGGACAACTGGCCAGTCCAGCGTGGTTTCGATCGGTTCTACGGAACGATTCACGGTGCGGGCAGCTTCTACGATCCGAATTCCTTGACGCGAGACAACACGCAGATCTCGCCTTCGGCCGATTCGGAATACAAGCCCGAGACGTATTACTATACCGACGCTATTAGCGATCAAGCAGCCCGCTTTATCAAAGAGCACAAAGCCGCGTCCCCCGACAAGCCTTTCTTCATGTATGTCGCCTACACCGCTGCCCACTGGCCGATGCATGCTCTCGAGAAAGACATTGCCAAGTATCGAGGCAAGTATGACGAAGGATATGGCGTGATCCGCGCAGCTCGCTTGAAACGTATGCGCGAACTGGGGCTCGTCTCGCCCGATTGGGAGATGACCGCGCAAGCCGAAGACTGGAACAAGGTCGAGCATCGCGAATGGGAGATCCGCTGCATGGAGGTCTATGCCGCGATGGTCGATAGCATGGATCAAGGGATTGGCCGCATCGTCGATGCTTTGCGAGTGACCGGCGCTTTCGACAACACGCTGATTCTCTTCCTGCAAGACAACGGTGGCTGCGCGGAGACGCTCGGCCGATCGCCGCGGAATGGATTGCTCGCGCGTCCCGAGAAGCCGAGCCTGCCGATCATGAAAGTTGGCGAACTACAAACACAGATGATTCCGCCGCAAACGCGAGACGGTTACCCGACTGTCATGGGACCCGGCGTGATGCCCGGCCCGGATGGAACTTACATCGCGTACGGTCGCGGTTGGGCTAACACGTCCAACACCCCGTTTCGCGAGTACAAGCATTGGGTTCACGAAGGTGGTATCGCGACCCCATTGATTGCCCATTGGCCCGCGAAGCTCAAACAAACTGGCAAGTTCGACCACCAGCCAGGGCACCTGATCGATTTGCTCGCGACGTGTGTTGATGTGGCGAAGGCGACTTATCCAAAGCGTATCGGTGATCGTGAGATTCAGCCAATGGAAGGAGCCAGCTTGGCACCGGCCTTCGTCGGCGATTCGATCGAGCGCGAGAACGCGATCTTTTGGGAGCACGAAGGGAATCGAGCGGTTCGCGACGGTAAGTGGAAACTCGTCGCGAAGGAGAATCGGCCTTGGGAGTTGTACGACATGGAAGCCGATCGAACGGAGTTGCACAACCTGGCGGCTGAGCTTCCTGAGAAGAAGACGGCTCTTGAGGCGAAGTGGAATGCTTGGGCCGCGCGAGCCAACGTGTTGCCTCTGGGTACGTGGAGAGGCCAAGCGAAGGCAGCTTCGTTCAACAAGAAACAAAAGAAGTTCACGTTGCGGCAAGGAGACGATCTGTCACAAGCCAAAGCGCCGTTCGTCGAGAAGCGTGCGTTGACGATTACAGCGACCTTACGCGAATCAGGAGACGGTGTGATCGTCGCGCAAGGCGGAACGGCCGCCGGATATTCGCTGTACGTGAAGAGTGGCAAGTTGATGTTCGCGACTCGGCACAGTGGGAAGATAACGGTTATCGCTGCATCCGACCGTCTTCCATCAGAAGCCGGCGTTCGTGCCATGTTGTCCCGCGACGGCAAAGTCGTGTTGCAAGTAGACGGGAGGGAGGTTGCCAACGGCAAGACTCCGGGCGCGCTGAACGCGATGCCGAGCGACGGTCTTCAAGTTGGAAGCGATGCCAATGGCGCCGTCGGCGAGCACAACGCACCGTTCGCGTTTCCTGGCAAGATTGAAGAGCTGACCGTTCAAGTTGCAAACAAATAGCACGTCGCTCTCGCTCGATTGGCTTTTTGCACTCCTTGAGGCTAGATAGGTCGCGGGCCTTGTTGCTGCCTGTCTGTGGTTCCTGGAACGTCTTCGGCACCCTCAAATCAACGAGTCGCTGACCTGTTTGATCTGACCTGCGAATCCAGCTCCCCAGTTAACGGTCCATTCTATCCCGCGAACATCCGTGTCACGATACGGAGACATGATTCGGCGAAAGAAGTTCGCAGTTTAGGCCGCCTTCCGTTGTGTGACAGGAAGGCCCTCGCGGTCGCCGATCAACGGGGTCACCGATCAACGGGGTCAGGCGTCTTTGATGGACCGTCAGGTGAGTCGGGCACCGTGGTAGCAGGGAAGCTGACGAGTCAGTAGACTGCGGTCGTCGTTGAGTTCTTCCTGCGTGATGGCGGTTGCCCCATGCCTCTTGGTATCGATCCGAAAGTTGACTTTGCCTTCAAGTTGGTCTTTGGCAGCCCCGGTCACTCGCGAATCACAATTCACTTTCTGAACGCGGTGCTGAATCTTCCGCAGCCGATTACGTGGGTCGAGATTCTGAACCCGATCCAAGGTAAGGACCGCTCGGAAGACAAACTTGTCGTGTTGGATGTTCTGGCCGCTGATACGGAAGGCCGTCGCTTCAACATCGAAATGCAACCGACGTTGCCGACGGACCTTGCCAAACGGCTGACCTACTACAACTGCCTGAACTACATTCGGCAGTTAAGCGAAGGTGATCCGTACTACGGCTTGCGTCCGGCGATCAGTATTTGTGTGCTTGATCGGGTGCTGTTCGCGGAAGCATCGGACTTCCACTTGAGTTCGAGCCAACGAGTGTGAATGGCAAAGAGACTTCCTTCGCGAACGAACTCGACCGCACGGGAAGATGAAGTGAAGACGGCGACCCACGGACGGTCGCCGTTGAAACCGCCCGGCGGCATGGATTTCGCGAGCCGCGTGCTCTACGACGAAACTGCCACCGGTTCCTGCTGTTTGACGCCGACTTCGTTGTCGATGATCTCGATTCCCTTTTGGCTTGGCACGTCGAACGGATGATCGCAGTGCTCGCAGTTCGATAAGTCGAGCCTCGTCGTGATGCGGCAGGCGACGCACGCGTCGAGCACGAGGCGTGGGTAGGCCGCCAGTAAGGCTAGACCACCGGCTGGTCCTAGCAAGAATCCCCGCAACATCCACCATCGCGTTGAGCGGCGTTCAAGTCTCCGTCTTCGCGCACAGAGCACGGCAATTCCAACTCCGACAACTGCTTGCAACGCAACAAGGAACACGATCCTTGCCGTCAGTGTGGATTCTTTCTTCGCGTTGTCCCAGGCATTTCGAAGCAATTCGCCCTTCTCCGAGACCGCACTCACAATCGCCACCACTCCGAAGAACGCGGGCGGAACGCAACCGATCATGACGACTTCTTCGTAAGTACCGTCAGTTGACGTGTCTTCTTCAAACTGCTTCTGCGACTCGATCTGTCCCTCTCCATCGAATTCGTACCACGTGAATTGTTGGCGGTCATTGATCCCATCGTGCCCAAGTCCAATATATGCCCCGGCTTTATTCGGTGCCCTCGCCAATGTTACCCAATTGCGGTTCACGAGTTCATTCGTCAACCGTACTTCAGTAAGAAACACCTCCCCGACTCCACTAAACGCTCCGAGGGACGTGGCTCGTTCCTCGTCGTCGGGTTTCAAGTTGGTTTCGAGAAGCACGATGCGATCATCGACTCGTAACATCACACCGAACGCGCGAGAGCCGAACTGGCCGCTGAAGACTTCAAGACCACGCAACACCGATGTGGGCGGCAGACGGTAGATTACTTCCACACCGGTGCCGTTGCCAGGAATGCGATAGACTCCCGTCGAACATACAAGAGTAAAGTTCCCGCTATCGTCGTGCTGATACCAGTTGTAGGGCTCTCGAAAAGAATCTGTAGGTGTCGGCGTTCGCAAACTGCCTCGTAAAGTCCAGCGATGCGACTTCCCTTCTTCGTAGAGCAGAATCGCATCCTCCTGCATGTCATATACCCAGTTGCGCCGTTGTCCGACGGCGGGAGTTGTCGTTGAGGGATAGAAGGAGTGGAGGTGTTGAAATCGGTCACCTAGCCCCAGCCCTCTCTGGCGCGCGTAGTATTGCAGGTGGCTGCTGTAACCAGTCCACTGCGGAGGGGCCTCCCAATCCTCCGGTGCGGGCTGTAATTTGTCGCGCACCGAAGTTCCGGGAATCATCTTCGCAATTTGTTAATTCGACCCACCGACGACAATGGAGCCGGGGCGGAGGCTTAACCACGGTGCGCCATCCGGTCCAAGCGCGACGGAGTAGTACTGATACCTGGCCTCGCCGCGCATGATCGCGACGTTGCGTCGATAGTTTTCAACGGCTACTCCGGCGCACAAGATGCCCGTCAGAATCGCGATCGTCACGATCACAACCAGCCACGTCCGACCGGCTCCGATGGCGAGTCCTCCGCTACTTGAAAAGACGCTCCGCGCTGCGGCACCGAACCCAGCGAAAGAAAGCACCAACAACACAATCGAGAACCATAGAGTCAGGTCGGCAGAGACAAAGCACAGGAAGATGGCGACTCCGGCCCCAACGGCAGGCAGCAGGCGACTCCCGATGAACCACGCGTCGATCGTGATGCCTCGATGGATCAACAACGCTCGGGCGGCAGGCCGTTGGTCTGCCCAGCACTGAAGCATCCCTAGTGCCACCGCAATCGGGCAACTGACGACACCGACGAGCATCCCGATTTCCTGGCCATCCAGAATCACAGAGGAACCTCGCCATACAATCACAAGGACGGCGATAATGGGAATCGCACCCAAGGGAATCCATCGAGCGTACTCTCGTATTTCTTTCCACAGGATCGTCTTCATCGCGAGTACTCCAAGGCGTCGGAAATCGAGCCGATCATTGCCGCGGGCCGGAGGTAAGCCAGCACTGCATCTTCAAATGTCAACGACTCGCGGCGAGCCGTACCGCTAATCTGCTTCAACGAGGCTTCGGTCTCCTCATTTGGGTTGGCGATGACCAGATGTGTTCGCTCCCGAATTTGTCGGGAATCGATCAAGCCTCGAATCTGCGCCGCCTGTGCCGTGCCAAACTCAGCGTCGATCGTCCAACCTTCCACACGATCGCGGAAGTTGCTGAGGTTGGTATCCACCAACAGTTGGCCGTGGCTGACGATCGCGAGCCGGTCGGCAGGCGTTCGACGTCGTCCAGGAGATGCGTGCAAATCAGAATCGCGCGGTCACTGCGTCGCGCAAACGCGAGCAGGCCCTCGACGAGCGATCGCCGCGCGACGGGATCGAGTCCCATCGACGGATCGTCCAGCACGAGCAACTCAGGATCGGTAGCCAGCGTCATCGCTAACGACACGCCAGCCCGCTGCCCGCGCGAAACCTGACGGACGCGAGACTGCGGGTCAACTCCAAAGAACTTCGGCATCGAGTCGAAAAGGTGTTGGTCCCAGCGCGGGAATGTCTCGCGTTGCATCCGCGCCGCGTCGCAAGCTCGCATCCAACCCCAAATGAAATGCCCTTCGGCGAGATACCCGATGCGGGCTCGCACTTCCGGCGTTAACGCCTCGCAATCGCAACCCAACAATCCGGCTCGGCCCCGCGTCGGCGGCAACAGTCCGAGCAGCATGCGAATGAGCGTTGTCTTACCAGCGCCGCTGTAGCCGATCAACGCCGTGACTTGCCGCGCGGGATGCCGATCGTCAGTCCTCGCAAAGCCGCCTTGCGGCCGTAGTAGCGGGTCAGTCCGTCGGTGCGGATCGCAATGTGATCTTCTCGCATTCAAAGTCTCCTCATCTCGAGTTGGGACACATGTGAGTTCTACTCGTTTAACTTAACCGCAAGCCGGAGGCGTGCGTTTCTGCGGATTGTGAGGAAACGCACGCCTCCGGCTTGCGGTTAAACGAGGAAGTGGTCGTTTTTATCTCGCTGCTGTCATCTTCACTAATCGTTTGGCCATCGCGTCCTGGATCTGGTCGGAAGTGAAATCGAGTGACACGATCTCGGACAGGAAGACGTCTAACGCATCGTCGAACCGTCGTTTTCTTTCTGCTGCCGAAAAGACCTGCCGCCGCTTCGCCACAAACACGCCTCGTCCATGCTGGCTTTCTAACACTCCATCGCGCACCAGCTCGGCATACGCTTTGGCGACCGTGTTGTGATTAACCACCAACTGCTCCGCCAACTGCCGGACACTCGGCAACGGATCGCCAACCGCCAGTTTGCCACGTGCTGCGGCCTGCCGCACCCGATCCATGATCTGCAGATAAATCGGCCGATTCCCGCCTGGACTGACTTTGATCTCAAACATGCTTCGCTTACGCCATGTGTACCAGTTACACTAGTACACTATACGGTAACCAGGAAGCTGTCAAGCATCTCGCGCAGAATAACGTCGTCTCAAGACTCGACCATCTCTGAGTCATCACTCTTAGACGCCTTCGCTAGTCCTCGCGCCGCGACTCCGCCGGCGATCGCTCCGAAGAGATGGCCTTCCCAGGAAACGTGCGAGCCGATGTCCGGGACGATTCCAAACAACAACGTGGCTCCGTAGAGAAACCCGACAAGTAGCGAGATCATCAGCGGAACGAATCGTCGTTCCAGGAACCCGGATAGCAGCAAGAACGCAATGAGTCCGTAAACCAGCCCGCTCGCCCGACGTGCGTCGCCGAACGCCCGAACAGCCAAACCAAGGCTCCGCCGAGAAGCACGATGTAGAAGACGATCGTCCACGACTTGGCATTCGAGCCCGCAAGCAGCAAGAGAAGAATCGTTAGCGGAACGGTGTTACTGAGTAAGTGTCCAAGATCCGCATGCAAAAACGGCATCAGGGGAATGCCAACCAGCCCGATGAGCGATCGCGGTGTGACACCAAACGCGTTGATGTTGAAAGGCAGTACGAACCCAACGGCGAAGACGCACCACACGATACCGACGAACGCAAGTACTCCGCGCCACTCTTCTTTGACGGAATGCCTCACTTTAGGAGGTCTTTCATTCTTGCTTGCCAGCTCAATCAAACTCTTGAAGTAGTTCGCGCCAAGCTTCTGTTTCTTTGGTCGGTGTCACCTGCGTGGCTGCTCCGCGGTTGTGTGATCTCAGCAACTCATAGAATACCGGATCGTTCTCGCATCGTTCCAGCAACTCCGCAAGTTCGTTCGTATCTCCAAGGTCGAAATAGCCCGGATAGTCTTCGCCAAGAAGACCGATCGAGCCTGAGATGCGAGTGGAGAGAATCGGAACGTCGCTGGCGAGAGCTTCTGAGATTACGTTGGCTCCACCTTCGGACTTCGAGGACAGGACCATCAACTGGCTACGGTCCAGCAGTTGTCGGGCTCTCGCTTGTGACACGTTTCCCAACCAGTGATAGCGTGGGTTTCGTTGCATTTCCACAAGGGCTCGCGTTTCGATGCTTGGGGACAACGCCGCGCCGAGATGCGTGATGCGAATGTTCGAAGCTGCGTGAAGCCGGCGTGAAGCCAAGGCGGCACGAAACGGATCTTTCACGGGCCGAAGATGACCGGAGACACAGACCTCGAAGACTCGCTTAAGCGGAGCGAGTCGTCTCTTCGGTGGCTCAGCCGACTGATAGATAACGCGAACTTTTTTGTGCATTCGTCGCGGCAACTCGCTCTGGCCATGCGGCTGCAGCAACACGAATCGCGATGCTCGCTTGAGCGACTCTTGCGCCTGAGTGCTGGAGCCAATGTCGTGATAGAGATCGGTTCCAGTAAGAGCGAGTACGACCGGCTTGTTTGCATAAGCGTCCGTGAACTTCTTCACCGACGCCGCGCTCTTTAACGCGTGAAGCGCAATCATCAAGTCACAGCGTTGTCCTCGAAACCTGTCCGCAATCTGAACCGAATGTCCGATTGAACGCAGGATCTTCGCCCAGCGCTCGGCAGTGATTCGGTTACCCTTCCGAGAACGCGACGGAGCTGGAGTGACAATCAGAATACGGAACACGGCTGCCCCTGCGGCGAAAACGCTCAGGCGATGGCTTGCTTGGGCGTTTTTCTTTTCACACATTCTCTTGTCCTGTCACGCCTCCGAAAGCTATTGGACGTTCACGGAGCGCTATACTGCTCGCGGATGACATTGTCGCTTTCCTAACGTGGCGTAACCGCAACCAAAGTAGGACGGACGCCTCGTCCATCTTACAAATGTGCCAATGC
>PBSM01000192.1 GCA_002726245.1 Planctomycetaceae bacterium
ATAAGTGGCGTAAGCTTCCAGCTTGCGAACCCGCATTATCGCAAGCTGGAAGCTTACGCCACGGAAAACCGGACAGTTATTTCCAGAACGATCCTAAGGGGTGGCTGGATTTGCCGGATCCCCTTCCTGCATCATTTCCGCCTGTGCTGCCATATCGGCGTCCAGATTGGTTTCGTCCGCAAGGTTGCTTTCCGGCGGTGCCGAGTCGTTGCTGGCACCGCAACCCAGCGACAACGACATAGCAGACACGATGAGACAAAAACTGACGAACTTCCGCATATCAATCTCCTTGAGTTCCTGGAATGGACGAAGCAAGCTCCATAGCAATAGATCCGGCAGTACGATCAAGTATTCCCCGGGGAGGAGTAACTTCGTCCGAATTGTAGGAGACGCAGACACTAGATTCCAGTAGCCGTTTTGGTTCTCTTAGGCCAACTCAGCTGCTCGTCGTCAAAGATGACGCGGTCACCCACGCCTTGCCTTTCGTTCGCAGGCTCACGAAACGCAAGGCGGCAATGTCAAACAGTTGAAAGTACAGAAAGAAAGTTACACCACCCTGGTGGATCAGGTAGGACATAATAATTCGTCTTTTCGTGAATTCTCTGCTTGACTTGGAAAATTCGAATCGTTGAAATAATAGGTGGCTGTTGATGCTTGTGTAATCCGTTTCTTTTTTATGTTGTTAGGAGTTAGCTGGTGATGAGACACAAATCGTCGAGGGGATTCACGCTTGTGGAACTGCTGGTAGTGATCGCCATCATCGGGATCTTGGTCGCGTTGTTGCTCCCTGCGGTGCAAGCGGCCCGTGAGGCCGCGCGGCGTATGAGCTGCAGTAATAACATGAAGCAGGTGGGTATCGCCTTACACAACTACCATGACACTTACAAAGTGTTGCCTCCATCATGTTTGAATCCCGGCGGAGTCCGTTCTAACTACAATTGCGGCGTTGCAGGGTTCGCGTGCGTTCCCATGGGAGAGATCCGGAATTTCACCGGTTACCTGTTTATGCTGCCGTTTCTCGAACAGCAACCGCTTCACGATCAGATTAACTTCAGCCTTGCAACCGGCCACGCTGACTGGCAAAGTCGCGGTGGGGGTGGGCACCAGACGGTCCTGGAAAACGTCGCAATGCCGACATTGCGTTGTCCTTCGGATATTCCGTACGACGACCCGCACACGTACAATCCCCAGAACATGTACACTCTCCACGACGCGACCCGTGTCAGTTATGGATTCGTGCACGAGCACCACGAGTACGCGACGTATTGGAACCACAACAAAAACACAAGGGTCGAGCGATCAGCCATGGGGCGGAACGGGTCAGCGGTGTTGAACCATATCAAGGACGGCACGAGCAACACGATGCTGATGATCGAGACGCCGTTCAAGAAGGCGAGTACAGCGTATGGGCCGTTCTTTATGGCCTACGTGCACACGCATTACATTCTGCCCATCCAATATGGAATCAACTACGAGTACAACGGTAACCCATACCCGTACGCTTGGGGACCGGGAAGCAAACACCCCGGTGGCTGCCAAGCCGTCTTAGGTGATGCGAGCGTCCGGTTTCTCCCTGACACGGTCGATCGGCTCGTATTAAACGGAATGACATCTATGGCTCGGGGTGAAGTCGTGCAAGTACCCTAGTAGGGTTGAATCCTCCGACGACACAGAACGCCTCAGACCCTCTCGTGGGAAGCGGGAGGGTCTTTTTCCATGAGGGCTAACGCCATGCCACGGATCTGGGCAATGGTCGCGCTCGCCTGCGCTGCGGTGGTGATCGGTTGCGAGCAACCTAGCAACTTGCCCGAGTTGGGGGAGGTAACCGGAGTCGTCACCTTGGACGGCAGGCCCTTGGCTAGTGCTGATGTTATGTTTTTCCCGAACTACGCCGCCAAGCGGTCGCAAGCGATTACGGATGAGAACGGTCGCTATGAGCTGCTCTACCAAAGAGATATCGTCAAAGGTGCCGTTGTGGGGCACCACACCGTCGCGATCAACAAGGTCGTGGAAGATCCCCGGATGGGCCATCGACAAATACTCTCCGACAGATACTGGAAAGACTCAACGATTCGCCGCGAAGTGAAGGCGGGAAAGAACGTGATCAATCTGGCGTTGACCAGTGATCCGAGTCTAGATTCTGAATAGGTGCGCGTCTCCTTTTCCGGCAATTAAACAACGTGAATCGTCAATGGTGGTGGCTAGGAGGCGGATTGGTCGCAATCGCGATTTTGGTGGCATTGTTTTCACGTCGCCCCGCGAACCCCGAAGCACCTGTCGCACGGCGTTCCGCAGTATCAAAAGCTGCTCAGCTCCCGCTTCCGCCGTTGCCAAAGAGCCCTTTTCTGAACGTCTCGGAAAATGTGCCGTACGTAGGATCTTCGCGCTGCGTCGAATGCCACGCCGAGGAATACGAGTCATATCAGAAAACAGGTATGGCTCGTGCGATGAGCATCGTCACTGCGGCCAACGCACCTGCGGATGCAACTTACCACCACGAGCTGTCAGGACGCCGGTACGAAGCGTATCGAGAAGCCGACAAGCTACGACATCGAGTTTGCTTTGACGGCAATGGCGATTCGTCGTCAGACGACGTGCTGGTTGACATTCCGATCGATTACGTGATCGGTGCCGGGACGCACTTTCAGATCTTTGTTACGGAGGTCGATGGATTCTTAGTCGAGTCGCCGATGACCTGGTATGCGTCGAAACCGGGATGGGCCATGTCTCCCGGGTACGACGTACCGTTTCCACAGGCCTTCGAACGCGGTGTTGCGGAGCAGTGCCTGTTTTGTCACGCCGGGAGGGCGGAAGCCGTCGAGGACAGTGTTCACCGCATTCGCTTCCATGAGCTGACCATGGGATGCGAACGTTGTCATGGTCCGGGATCGCTTCACATTCAGCGGCATTCGTCCGGCGAAGCGCTCGCGGGTTCCGACGACGACGTGCAGGACTTCACCATCGTCAACCCGGAAAAACTTCCTCGCGAATTGGCCGAAGACGTCTGCCACCAGTGTCATCTGACGACCAAGGCGTATGTGCTGAACCGAGGACGGAAGCTGTCGGACTTTCGACCGGGTCGTCGTCTACACGATTTTCGGGTTTACTACCAACTTGAGTCGATCAATGAGCCCATGCGCGTCGTCGGGCATGTTGAGCAGCAATTGTTGAGCCGCTGTTATCAGGAATCTGATTCGCTTTCGTGCCTGACTTGCCATAGTTCGCATCATACGCCGGAAGCCGAAGAGCGGCTCGACTACTATCGATCAATCTGTTTGGAGTGCCACCAATCCGCAGCATGTAAAGTTGATCGCGACACCCTGGCAAGTACCAGCCCGGAGAACGATTGCGTCAAGTGCCATATGCCGCGTGTGGCGACGAAGACCCTGCACGTGGCGGCCACACATCATCGAATCGGCATCCACACGAACGATCAAATCACACACGAGACAGAGAATTCAGGAGATCATCCAGCGACCCAATTGAGACCACTCGACGACCTGTCGCACTTAAGTGACCTCGACCGCACGCGGCTGCTGGGTTTAGGTTACCTCAAACTGGCCCTGCGCCAGGGGCCGGGTAGCAACTTTGTCTGGCAACGATCTCAAGAGCTGCTGTTACGAACGCGAGAAATGGGGTTGCGCGAAGGGAATGTAGACGCCACGTTGGCGCACCTTTTTTGGGGCGAGGATCCCGCTAGGGCCAGTCGCTTTGCCGCGAGTGCGCTCGAGAGCCCGTTGCTGTCTGCCGAATCGCGGGTGAACGCTCTCTTCGCGCTGGCCAGTAACCGCCGTCAGAACAAACAATACGAGGAAGCCATTCGTTTTGTGGACGAGTTGACGAAGATTCGACGTCATTCCGCGGATTGGTCGCTACTGGGGGACTGCCGGCTGGCACTGGGAGACACGAGGGGCGCCGTCGAAGCTTTCGAGACCGCCGTCGCCATCAATCCCAATCTCGTGCCAATTCACGAGACCTTATGCTGGCTGTATCAGCAGCAGGGCAACTTGGCGCGAGTCGAAAGGCACCGACACATCATCGAGAGGATCTCGGCGATCGATCAGCGCCTGCGGAATGAGCCGTAACCAAAATGGCGAGCTGAGAGCGATCACGAATCCGGCAGCAACGCTCCCAACTCGCCAGTTTTTCACGGCCTCGAAGCGTACCGCTACTTTGACGACCTGTCAGAAGGTTCATCGTGTGATTCAGACCCGGCCAGAACGGTGTTTGGATGGAACGTGTAACACGCGTCGTGGGTGGAAATAATCCCGTGCAGACGAACTAGGCGTTTGCCCAGCATGGGAGAAGTCAATGCCCGGCCCGTTAGCGGATCCCAATACGATCCGGTTTGTCGGTCGGTGATCCTTCTGTCAACAAACTCAAAGTCCAATTCTTGCCCCTCGAGAATGCGGTCATAGATCGCTGCCGTCCCGCTGGGTTCGTGATAAACGACCAGGACTTTCCGTTCCGCCACCTGATCGTTACATCCTGGGTAGTCCCTCAAGTATCTCAGATCCCAGGCTTTTGACTGGCCACTTTCGGTCAGGCCGATCAGCAATTGCCGTGACTCGCGGTGCAGGTTATTCCGATATTTGTTCGACGTTCGCGGCATAACGACCGCCGTGGTGTTTGGATGCGCTTCCTTCCACACTTTCCAATCGGCCATCACGGACGGGCTGACTTCCAGCGTTTGTCCCTTCAAGGGGCCCCGCAATGCTTCACCGAGCTGATGACTCCAGAGGCTCTCCGTCTCTTGGTCAATCATCACCAGGCTGCGTTCCCAAAGCATACCGGAAACGCCAAGCGTCAAAGTCCGCCCGTTCAACTCGCTGGCATACACGATGCCATTGTGGCAGAGGTGTCACCAGGTGCCGCGATCGCACGGCCCCCGAGTTTGTCATTGATGATCTCGCGTTCGGGACCGTTCAACATGTTGATCGGGTAGGCACGTGCCTCTCCACCAGTTTCGACACCAAGGACAAGTTCGTCATTTTCGAGGATCTCGTCGGCCGACGTGCTAGAGACCGTCTCGAAGTCTGAAACGAGTGGCGGCCTGGGAACGGCGAGTACGGGTACAAAGTTCTCTGCGGTCGGAGTTCGTCCCGCCAGCGGATCGGCGCCGAAAGGAACCTGCTGCTCGCGCCAAGCGACCCAGTCGAGAACCGTCAATCCCGCGAAAGTGCAAACTGCCATGGCGACGCCACATATCAGCGCCAGTTTCAGTCGAGATCGGGGCCGGCGCTGCGAATCCGACGATGGAGGCGATTCGTGCGTCACTTCACCGGGCGAGGAAGGCCACGCGCTCCTAATGGGGTCGTCGGTTGCGGATCTTACTCGCGAATCGTAGCATAACAGCTAGCAGTTCTCGGTGGAACAGATCACACTTTCGAGACAGTTTTCTGCCCATGCGGCATTAACCTCCAGGGAGTCGAACCAGTTCTGGACGTCAGTGCATCGCAATCGTGCCGCGTCACACGCGACCCCCAGAAATAGCGAACCGCCTGATGAGTGGTCTTCCCCCACAAGGTGCTGGCAAGGACGCCTTTGTGCCGCGCGAGTCTCCTAATCTCTGGTGGCCAATCGCCGTTGGACTCGGCTTGCTGGCCACGGTCGGCCTAATTCTCTGGGGAATGCAGCCATCGGCAGAAGAACTGCTTCATCAGGCCGAACAGGCTATGGCCCGTGCCAACTATGTGGTGGCGGAACAACTTGCACAGCAAGCCCTGGCCGAATCGTCCGACCTACCGGCGGCACTGCTGCTCGCCGGCCACGCGGCGAGCAAACAAGGGCAAACCGAAAGGGCCCTCAGCTACTACGACCGGATTGAAGACGATGGTGGTCGTGAAACGATCCAGGCGCTTTCCATGTCGGCCGACTTGCTCCTTTATCACGAGGGCAGGCTGTCCGAAGCGGAAACGCGTTACCGCCGCGTGTTGGTCCATGACCCGGACCAAATGCCGGCCCATTTCGGTTTGATGACCCTGTTGACTATGGAGGGACGGCGTTGGGAATCCTCGCCTCACTTGCTGCACCTCGTGCAGAAGGGGAACGTCAGCGAGCAGCAGCTCTTCCTGCTAGGAGACTTGGACCGCGTCGTGCTCTCGACTTCCTTTCCGCGCGGTCAACGCGTCGTCCAGGTGGATCACGCTGACTTCCTGCAGTCGAGCTGGGATGAAACCTCGGATCCGGCCCCGTTGATTGGCTTGGCCGGGATCGCCCAACGGCACAACCGGAACGCGGAGGCCAAGGAGCTGCTGCAAAAAGTCGTCACCGCGGCTCCACAGCAGATGGAGGCACAGGCCAGGCTGGGCGAGTTGCTGTTGGATTCCTCGACCGAGGAGTTTCTGACGTGGCGAGCCGCGCTGCCTAAAGCTGCCAAAGAGCATCCGATCACGTGGTTCGTGCTGGGCACATGGGCACAAAATCAGAGCGAACTGCGTGTTGCGGTTCGCTGTTTCTGGGAGTGCGTGCGGCGGGACGCCAACCACATCGCGGCTAACTTCCAATTGGCTCAGGTGCTTTCGAAACTTGGTCAGCCCGATCAGGCAGCGCCTTTTCGAGACCGCGCCACTCGCTTGTCTGAGCTACGCCGACTGCTGAGTGTCCTGTCCGGCGATCCACGATATGAGGACGCGAGAAACCAGGAAAGAATGCGCCGCGCCGCCGAGCTGACCGGCGATCTGGGGCGAGTGTGGGAGTCCTGGGCCTGGTCTCGTGTCGCGCTCAGGTTTGATCCAAACGTCGCCTGGGCACAAGAGAGGATCGAGAGTTTGCAACCACAGTTGGGCCGCAATCCTCGGCAGACGCTTCCGTGGGCGAACCCGGCCGTCGAGCATGATCTCTCTTCGTATCCGTTGCCGGACTGGCGCAGACCCGAGCTCGCTGGCATGATTCAGACACAATCCGTGTTGGACGGTGAGGTCACTTTTGTCGATATGGGCTCCGCCGCCGGATTGGATTTTACATACTTCAACGGCGCCGAGCCGGAGGAATCGGGGCGGCGGATGCATGAAACTAATGGCGGCGGCGTGGCGGTGCTCGACTACGATTGTGATGGCTGGCCGGACATTTACCTGACGCAAGGATGTCCGTGGCCACCCCAGCCCGACCAGTCCCGCTACCTGGACCGTTTGTACAGAAATCTGGGCAACGGCCGGTTCCAGGACGTGACCGCCCAAGCCCAGTTAGCGGAAAACCGCTACAGCCAGGGAGCGACGGTCGGCGATGTCAACGACGACGGCTTCCCCGATCTGTATGTGGCCAATCTGGGAGGCAATCGTTTGTATTTGAACGACGGCTGCGGCACGTTCAGCGACATCTCGGATACTCTGGCCAACGATGCGAAGCAGTGGACGACCAGTTGCCTCATCGCAGACCTGAATGGTGACACTTGGCCGGATATCTACGCCGTCAACTACCTCGCCGGACCCAACTTGTTCGATCGGCTCTGTTCGGACGGGCTGCCGTGTGCGCCCGGCGATTTCGACGGCGCGCAGGATCAACTCTACCTCAGCCTCGGAGACGGCCGATTCGAGGAGCGGACGGCCGCGGCGGGCGTTCAGCAGCCCAATGGAAATGGGATGGGAATTGTGGCCGCCGACTTTGATGGTTCCGGCCGGCTCGGCCTATTCGTGGCCAATGACGAGGCCCCCAATTTCTTTTTTCTCAATGAGACTACACAGCGCGGTGGCGCTCTCTCGTTTGTGGAGCAGGCCGCGCTATCCGGTTTGGCCTATGACGAACGGGGCCTGGCTCAGGCCTGTATGGGAATCGCCGCCGACGACGCAGATGCCGACGGCCTGTTGGACCTGTTCATCACCAACTTTGCCAACCAGTCCAACACCCTCTACGTCGGGCTACCAGGCAACCAGTTTGAAGACGGGACTCGAAAGGCCGGCCTCCGGGATCCGAGTTTCGCTCTGTTGGGTTTTGGCACTCAGTTCCTCGACGGTGAACTGGACGGATGGCCCGACCTAGTGCTGACAAACGGACACGTTGACAACTACTCGCGCGACGGTCGCGCGTACCGAATGCGGCCGCAGTATTTTCACAATGTCGAACGCGGGCGGTTTGCCGAAGTGCCTTCCAAACGGCTCCGAGGTTATTTTGAAGGGGAGTACGTCGGACGCAGTTTGGCGCGAGTCGATTGGAATCGCGACGGTCTGGACGACTTCGTCGTCTCGCACCTACATTCGCCGGCGGCCCTGGTCACGAATCGGACCCGCAATGCGGGGCACTTTTTGGCCGTTCGGCTGCGAGGTGTTGCGTCGGACCGCGATGCGATTGGGGCAATTCTGCGTTTGACGGCAGATGAGCAGACGTGGGTCAGGCAGTTAACGGCGGGAGATGGCTTTCAGGCCAGTAATCAGCGACAACTCATCTTCGGTGTGGGAAACCGCGATCGTGTTGATGAGCTGACCGTCCGATGGCCGTCGGGCCTGCGACAAACGTTTGGTAACTTGCCGGTGGACCATGAGGTTCTGTTGATTGAGGGCCAGGCAGACGGGATTCAAGGATCGCCAGTGGAACGCGCGGGCGGTTTCTGATTCCTGTTCCGGTCACCAGGGTGTCTCAACGACGGATAGTTGCAGCCGGCAAGGCGTGCTCCGTCGTCAATCCCGGCATCGCCACACATCACCAAACAATCTCAGTACCGATCGAGGCCGACGCGGCGAACCCAACAATGTAGGCGATTTCGCCGCGGCGGAATTCACGTTCAGCAGACGGGTTCGCGTCAAGCGATTGAGTGCCTAGGAGTTTTGCTTGCTCAGAATCCCAATCACCTCCCCGCGAAGTGGTTGATGAACATCGCTTATCTGCACTTTAGGGGATCACGCGGCGAGGGCAATCAGGTCCTGGAAGAGCATCGACAATTTGCGGTGCTTGGGGCCGTGAGGCAGAGCGG
>PBSM01000193.1 GCA_002726245.1 Planctomycetaceae bacterium
CAAGAGCTTCGGCTCTTCCGGGTATTGGCCGAAAGTCTTGGCGACTTTCGCTACGGCCTACCCGAAAGCTAAGTCGAGACGAAGTAATAGTCTTTACCCACATTTCACCACCGACCCCGCGTCGGTGGAAGCATGATTGAAGGCTACAGTCGGAGCACGAAGGACGCAGGCCCCTCCGAACCCGTGTCGGTGGACCTCATGACTCGGCATTGCTTCCACCGACGCAGGGTCGGCGGGGAGCCGTTTCTCGCTTAGCTCCTGGTAGCTTGCCAATCGTTGCCCCACCGACACGGGGTCGGAGGAGGGAGGGATGTGCGTAAGTGCGAGCGCTATGGCCCCGCCGGTCCGCTTCCAGGTGTTCCAATCGCGAACAGCTTGGTGAACGTGCGCAGATACATTGCGCCGTGCGCGATAGCTGGTGTGCTGTGGCTCGATTCGCCGAGCTCCATGCGCGATACAAGCCGGTACTGTTTGTCGGCTGCCAAGACGACAACAGTGCCATCGGCCGAGATGTTGTAGATGTGGCCTGCGGCTGCCACCGGAGATGCGTAGAACGTTCCTCCGACTCGCTTCTTCCAATGGACTTTTCCCGTCTGAGCGTCCGCGCAAGTGACGATTCCCTCGTCGGCCCAGAGGAACAGCAAGTTTCCTACAACAAGCGGCGTCGTACAAAGGGGTGCGCCTCGATCGAGGCAATAGACTCGTTCCAGGTTCGGTCGGTCGTCAGCTCGTGGCCGAATCGCGATCACTTCCTGTCGAACCGAAAGGTACCCGCTGCCGCCCAACACCAAGTCGCCCGCGATTACCGGCGAACCGATTGTCGATTCGGTGTGCCTCTTGTCGAAGACATCAGCTTCCCAGTTCAGCTTGCCGTCACTTGGGTTCAGCGAAGTGATGCCGTGCTCGTAGTTGACAAAGATCAATTCAACCTTGCCATGTGCACCGAACACGCAAGGCGTCGCCCATGTTGAGCGACTATTGCGGGCAACGCGCCAGACGATCTTGCCCGTGGACCGATCCAAGGCAAAGATCTCGCTGTCGCCCTGATGTTCTTTGGGAACGACGACAAGTTCTTTGTAAACGATGGGTGAAACGCCATCGCCATGCCCGCCTTTGAACGGCCCGAGGTCGGCTTGCCATTTCTCGCGTCCTCGATGATCAAGTGCAATAACTCGAAACGATTCTTGCGTCGCCCAGCACGTATAGATCCCACGTTCGTCGATCGCTGGCGTTGCTGAAGCAAGACTGTTCAGTTTGTGCCTGCCGTGCGTCGTCGCTGCGAACTCCGTTCGCCAGCGTTGCTTGCCTGTCGTGGCATCAATACCGAGGATAATGCGAGTCCCATCCGTTTCGAGTCCACAGGTGGTGACAAGCAGATCCCCTCGCACCACAGGCGACGAATGTCCAACGCCGGGTAAGTCGATCTGCCAACGGTAGTCGCTCTCTGTCCATTCAGTCGGAAGTACTTTGACAGTACTCACGCCCGATCCATTCGGGCCACGAAACCGCGGCCACTCTTGAGCCCAAGCCATCGTCCTAACCGACGTCAAGAGAACGACAGCGAGGCGCAAGAGACGGATCGATTCTTGACGCTTTACGAAGATCATATGCACATTGTACGATGGCCTTCCCAGGCCGTCGATTAACGACTTACGTCCCGCGACGGCCTTGGAAGGCTTGCCCCAAGGCCGTGGCGGTGAGATTAGCGAGAGTCGCTGTCCTCTGGTGGTATGTCATCATCGCCCGGATTGAGAGCCACCACTTCTTCGATAAATCCAGTATTCGGGTGAAAGCTGTGCCACGCATGGTGGTCGGATACGATCCCCGACAGTAGCTGCAGTTTTGAGCCTTTGCGAGGAAGTGTCAGCGCTTCTCCCGTCAATTCACTCCAGATCGACCCGCTTTCGCGGTCCGTCAGTTGGCCGTTGACGGTCTCGAAGGTCAATGCTTTCCCGTCGATTACCCGATCGTAAATGACGGGTGTGCCGCTGGGTTCGTGATACACGACAACCACATCGGTGTCTCGAAATCGATCATTGATTGGGTGGAGTTGGTGCACAGCCTTTAGATCCCACGCCTTTGCTTCGCCTCCTTCGGCCAGTCCGATCAGCAGGCTCCTGGGATCGCGATGCACTCGGCTGAGGTAACCACCCGCCGTCCGCGACATCACTAGTAGGCTCGTGTGCGGTCGTGACTCCCTCCACGCACGCCAGTCGGACATCAAGGACGGAATTACGCTTAGCCTTTCGCCCTGGAGAGGGCCTTGCATCGCCTCACCGAGCTGATGGCTCCAAAGACTTTCCGTTTCCTCGTCGATCATGACGAGACTCTGCTGCCATAGCAGTCCCGAGACCCCGAACGTCAACTCTTGTCCCTTGACATTTCTGACATACACGATGCCGTTATGGCATAGATGTCACCAAGTTGAGGCAATCGCAGTTCCGGCAAGTTCATCATTGATGATCTCCCGCGCCGGGCCGGTCAGCATGTTGATCGGATAGGCCCTTGCTTGGCCATCCACTTCAACACCGATCACCAACTCATCACTCGCAAGCAGCCTGTCTCCCTGCTCTGCGGATAAGATCTCGAATCCCTCGACAATCGCTTGTCGTGGGACGGCATAGGTTGGTTGAAAGGAATCCGAGCTTGGCGGATTATCGGCCCATAGAGGATTCCCGCGTTCGGACGCGACACGGGCATTTTCGCGAAGCGCCAAAGAATACTGAATGCGCAGAACTCCCCAGATCGTGAGTGGCACTCCCAAACCGACGGCAACAACAATACCTATGACGACACGCACCATGATTGCGACCGCTTTGAACTCATGATTTCCTCTCGTAGCCAAACGCTTTCCGTTGGATCTAACGCAGAATGCACGGCGCGGTCTAGAGTAATGGATTGTGCCCTGAGTTATCGGTATGCTGTCGTACACTGAGCGAGTGAGTTTCTTGCCAGGTTAGTACTCCCCTCACAAGAAAAGTAGCCTGCAACATGACGGCTCGCAGATGGCAACCTGTGGCGATACTCGGCATTGTATCCTTTCTCGGGTTCGTCATTTTCGCCTACGTGACTCTGTCCGAATCTGGCCCTTCACCGTCAAGACGTCCCAGCGTGCCGCAACAGCAGTCTCTCGTTGGCATGGCCAAGCAGAAGTCATCCGCGGGCGAAATTGAGAACGATCAAGTAGCACTGGCGGAGGATTTCAACGAGTCCGCCAGTCGGCAACTTGCGCGTGTTCAGCGTTTTCTCGAGTCTGGCATCGATAGTCATGGAGTGCAAGCTCAGGAACTCGCAGGAGAAGACTTCACCTGCCCACCGTTACGGCCTGAACATCTTGAAGTCGTCTTCGGTGATGCGAGTGTTGAAGTCGCTCGGTTCCAAAAGAATGCCAGCGCTACTTCCAACTCGCACGATGTCCATGTTGGCGGTCGGGGACTTGTCGCTGCCCTCCAAGGACTCCTTCGACCTTTCGATCCCGCGCATGCTCGGCAGGTTGCGTTGAGAACTGTAAGAGTTGAACTCGGCGAAACGGAAGTATCCAGCGAGGTTCACTATCAAGGTTCTGGTCCGACTGATGGCGGACATCTACAGCAGAATGCCAGGTGGGTATGCCGCTGGACGCTTGGTTCGCCCAATCGCCTACCTGAATTGCGCAGTATCGCTCTTGAGCACTTTGAGGAGATTAGAGCCAAGCATGGCAAGATGTTCTCCGACGAGACGGCTCAGCTTTTCGCAGGCGACCGGGCTTACGATCAACAGCTTTCTCGGGGCGTTGAGTATTGGAGGCGGCGTTTACAGGCAGACTTTGGCGTCGGGCTGCACGGGCATCATGGTCTAGCTCTCGGAGACGTCAACGGCGATCGAATGGACGACGTTTACCTATGCCAGCCAGCAGGCCTTCCGAATCGCCTCTACCTTCGGGTGGCGGATGGTTCGTTGACCGAGGCGTCTGCGCTGGCGGGAGTGGATTGGCTAGATCGTTCTCGCAGCGCCCTGCTCGTTGATCTTGATAACGATAGTGATCAAGACCTTATCATCGCGATGAACGTTAACGTGATGATCATGGCAAACGATGGATCAGGGAGATTCGCAGAGAAAGCGACGTACTATACAAGCGGCGACCCAACATCGCTTTCAGCCGCCGACTACGATGCCGATGGTGATCTCGATGTTTATGTTACGGGATACGGGAGCGGCTTCTTGGCCACGGCCGAGGAGGATGACACAGCTCTGGGGCATGCTATCCCTTATCCATACCACGATGCCAACAATGGGGGAGTCAATCTTCTTCTTCAGAATGATGGCGATTGGAGGTTTCGCGACGTCACCGAAGATGCCGGCCTGGATATAAACAACCGCCGGTGGAGCTTCGCAGCCTCATGGGAGGACTTTGACCGGGACGGTGATGCGGACCTGTACGTGGCGAATGACTACGGCAGAAACAATTTGTACAGAAACGACGAAGGCCGCTTTGTCGATATCGCTGCGGAAGCCGGCGTCGAGGACATCGCTGCTGGCATGTCCGTTTCATGGGGTGACTACAACAATGACGGATGGATGGACATCTACGTTGGGAACATGTTTTCTTCGGCTGGCAATCGCATCGCGTACCAACGCGACTTCCAACCATCGGCAGCCGATGCCACACGAGCACAGTTCCAGAGACACGCGCGCGGCAACACGCTGTTTGAGAATCTCCGCGATGGCACTTTCCGCGACGTCAGTATCGATGCGGCGGTGGCCATGGGACGCTGGTCTTGGGGCTCGAAGTTCGCCGATTTGAACAACGATGGTCGTGAAGATCTTCTCGTTGCCAATGGCTATGTGACTGGACCGGACACGGACGACTTGTGAAGTTTTTTCTGGCGACAGGTCGTGTCGCAGTCACCTACCGAAAGCAAACTCGGTAAGCGTGTCAGTGCCTATCGATGCGGCTGGCAGGAGATGACTCGGCTCATTGAGACTGGCGGTTCGTGGAGTGGGCGAGAGCGGCACTGTTGCTTCCTGAACGCCGGCGATGGACCTTTCGCGGACATATCGTCTGTTGCCGGCCTGGATTTCCTTGATGACGGACGAGGCATCGCCACGGTCGATTGGGACTTCGACGGTAAACTTGACCTATGGATCACGAGCCGCGGCGCGCCGGGCATTCGATTCCTATACAACAAGATCAGCTCTCAGCCCGGCTACGTGTCGGTGTTGCTTGTTGGCGAGTCATGTAATCGCGACGCGATTGGGGCGCGTGTACAGGTGGACCTGACCGATGGGCGTAGTTTGACGAGATCGCTGCACGCGGGTGACGCATTCCTTTCTCAATCAAGCAAGTGGATTCATTTCGGATTGGGAAGCGAAATGGTTGCGAGGCTGGTCGTGCATTGGCCGGATGGCGGCGTCGAGAGTTTCAACGATGTAGCGCCGAACCGCCGGTACGAGATTGTTCAAGGTGGCACCCTGAGGCCGTGGTCGAAGCCGAGTCAAATTGGACCAACGATTGGCGGAGCGGACAGTATCGCGCCTGTCGCCGCACAATCCGAGCCGGCATCTAGTACCGTTCGGCGGGTTCTTCTGGAACCCGTGCCGTTGCCCAAACTGATGGCTACAAGCTTCACGGGAAAGTCAAGCCCGCTGGCTCCATCAGGACAGGGTCCACACCTGATCAATCTTTGGGCAGCTTGGTGCATGCCATGTTTGGGCGAGTTAAAGGACTTTGGCGCGAGGCATTCCGAGTTGCAACAGGCCGGTGTGACGATCTCGGCCTTGAGCGTGGACGGGCTCGTGGGGGACGAGGAGTCGAATCCTGCCCGGGCAATGGAGGTTGTGCAGAGGCTGCAACTGCCATTCTCGACCGCAAGCGCATCGAAGGAACTGTTGGACAAACTGGATGTCGTCCAGGATGTTGTAACAACGCGGAAGACGACTATTGACGAGGCGTTTTCATTTTCGATCCCCACTAGTTTCCTGCTCGACGAAGCAGGACGAATCTCCGTAATCTATCAGGGAGCTGTGGAGGTAGACCGGCTGCTCGCTGACGTTGCTTTGATCCGATCACGTCAGCTACAGGCGACGCCCTTCGCCGGGCGCTGGTTCTTAGAACCTCAGGATGCGCCTGGCATTCTCGCCCGATATGCCGATCGATTCTTACGGCGCGGATATCCAGGCGAAGCAGAGCGATACGCAGGGCTGTCGGCAGCACTCGCGAGCCAGCGCTCCTCGGACATGAACGCGAGCAAACTTGTAAGTGCCGTTTACAACGACCTCGGAAATCATTTCGATCAGAAGCGCGACTCCGCCACGGCCGAAAAGCATTATCTACTGGCGCTGGAAGTCAGCCCGCAATCGCCCCAGGCACACAATAATCTCGGCGACGTGCATTACAGACGAGCCGAATACGAGCCCGCCCGGACTCACTTCCGTGAGGCGCTTCGCTACAATCCGAAGCTGATTCAGGCTCACATGAACCTGGCCGCAATCGACTTCACGCAAGGGAAGCTCGATGAGGCGATGAATGGGTTTCGCCGCGCGTTGCAGATCGATCCGCGGTTCGCGGTTGCGCATAACTACCTCGGTTTGGCACTCGCGAAGAAAGAGAACTATTCCGAAGCCGCATACCACTTCTCCGAGGCTCTCAGGTTGGAGCCGGGCTACTCGGAAGCTGCCAAGAACCTGCGCTCGATGCGAGCCATGATCGAGAGACAGCCGTGACAATTTCTCACCGCCCGCCAGGAGGCAGAAGTAAGTTGTGAATAGCGTTCTTGTTAAGCGATCGTTTCGATACGCCACGGTTGGAGCTGTCATACTCTCTTCGGCCGCGTTGGTTCGTGGGCAGACAACCGAGCACGCCGAGGCGGTAGCTCGGATTGTCCAACTTGGGGGTCAAGTTCGGAGGGTCGATGCTGGAACATCGTCACAGTTCGAAGTCGATTGGAGCCAGTGCTCCATCAAGGATGATGATCTGCGAATCCTCACGAGCATCGAGAACCTGACACGGCTGGATCTGCGGCGTACGAGTATCACCGACGCCGGGCTGCATCATCTGCGTGGACTCGAGAAACTGGGAGCCGTGCAGTGCGATTTCACGCATATCACAGCCGCTGGGATTGCGCATTTGAGTACCTTGCCAGTACTCACGCAGGTAGCGTTGGGCGGCCCTCAAACCCGTGATGCAACGTTGGAATCGCTAGTCCGTTTGCCACATTTGACGCATCTCGACCTGAGTCGGTCGCGAATTAGCGACGCCGGACTGAAGTCACTCGCCGGCAATGAAGCGATCCAGGAACTGATTCTGGCGGACACACCGATCGGTGACGCCGGACTTGCGCACTTGAGTCGATTACGGCAGCTTACATATCTCAACTTGGCGGGCAGCAAGGTGACCGATCGTGGCTTGCCACATCTGACCCAATTGCGGGAGCTCGCGAGCCTAGTTCTAGACGGTACACATGTTACCGATGCGGGGCTCGTACCGATCTCCAAGCTTAGCAGCTTGGAGTCGCTTGCGTTGTCGGATACCGAGGTTCGCGGGACGACGCTCGCCGCGCTGGGCGAACTCCCACGCCTTCGAGTGCTCAGCCTGGCCGGTACGCCGATCACGGACCAAGCACTGGAGTCACTGCTGGGGTTGTCTTTGACCACTTTGGATGTGCGTCTGACAGGTCTTAGCGAGGATGGGCTTCGGACCTTGCAGGCGAGTCACCTCAATCTGACCGTGAAGTACTGACCCATCCACGTGCCCGACTGTTATTGCCCCTTGCGCAGTCGTTCGGCCGTGGCCTCCAGCCGTTCGAGCAAGTGTCTGTGTTTGGCGACTTGTGTCGCATTGCCTTGCTCCTCGTGTAGACGGCAGAGGTTCTCGTGGATCGGGATCAGGTTGGGGTTAATCGCCACGGCAGTCTCGTAGGCTCGGATAGCACGCTCACCATTTCCCAGTGCTAGATGGCAATCCCCGATTAGCCACCAGTCGGCCGGATGCCGTCGAATTTGCGTCAACTCGGTCGCGAAGCGAATCGCCTGTTCCCGCTGACCGGCCAGTTTTCGATAGCTGGCTACGGCGAAAAGAGCATTGATTCGCGATTGGGGAGACAACGACGGACTTTGCAGCGCTGCCGCCGCATAGTGATTGGCCGCGGCCTGATTCGTGCTCCAAAGTAGGTGGGCCAAGTTGGCGTCCACGTTGCCCTCTCGCAATCCCATTTCGCGAGTTTGCAGGAGCAAATCCTGAGCACGTTGCGAGAATCGTTGCGTGTCTGGACTCATCCCCAAGTGCAGGATCAGATCGAGATAAGCCAATCCCATCAACCGTGTGCGATCCACGTCACTGAGGTGGGACAAATCGTCGAGTGGTACTAGCTCGCTCTGTTGCGCATCGGATAAAGAGTTCTCCACATGAGAGTCCTCGTCTGGATGGATGCCGATGCGATGGTGCGTTACAGCTACGTGCAACGTCTTCGTCGATACTCGTGGCATGTGGCACTCGACGCAATCATTCTCTGGACTGACCCGTGCCAAGGTGGCATGTTCAACCTGACAGGATTCTGGCTGATGACACTTCAAGCAGATGGCACGATAGTACTCAAGCCGTTCTTCGGGCCGAGGTGTATGATGCAGACTGTGGCAGGTCAGGCAGGACAGCGAATCGGATTCCTGATAACACCGACTCAAGAGCTGCTGCTCGACATGGCTCACGACACGCATTGGATCCTTCGGCGAATGCAGTTGATAGTAGACGCGAAAATCACGGAGACGCCGTCCCGGGCGATATTCTGACAACTTGCGTCCTCGTGGTTCTACGTACGCTTTGGTCGTGAGATGACATTGGTGGCAGACGTCTTCCGCCAAGTGACGGGAGAGCTTGGCCGGGTTGACGATCGTATCGTCCTGTTCGGCGGCGTTGGTATCGACATCGTCGCTTGCGGATGACATCCGTTGGACGTGCAGAGATCCCGGGCCATGACATCGTTCACAGCCAATCTTCAACTCGTGAAAGCGAACGCGATGCAGGCTGTTGCCGACAGCTTCTGTCCTCCCTGTATGACAGAATAGGCACTTTTCTGGAATGGCTCGCTCGAAGGCAGGCGGAAACGGCTCATCGTAGCCGGGAGACATTTCCCATCCTGGTTTGGAGACATACCAAGTGAGCGGAGACTCCACTAAGAACCCGTCGATCTCAGCGAGATAGATTTGAAACTGCGCTCCGGAGCCAATGACGTAGTCGATTGGCATATCAACCAATTTGTCATCCGGCGAGGGATCGATGTCGTCGTGGAAGCTCGATCGATGCCACAACTTGTTCGCCTGTTTGTGGACTTCGTATTGGCGTCCCGACAACTTGTGGAAGTATGAACCGGCCGGCGGGGCGTTGGCCGCCGTCACCACCGCCATCGAACGAGCCATGCCAGTCTCCTGATATGATTCGTATTCCTCGGCGTGACATTCAGAGCACTCCGCCGAACCTACATACTCGACGTCCGAGGCAAGGTTGAGGAAAGGACTTTGCGGTAGATCTGGCAACGGAAACTGAGTTGCCTTCGTCCCTGAGTTAGCCCTTTCCTTTCGTGACGGTTGCTCGGGCGTTCTAGATACAAGAACCGCCAGCACTAAGGCGCTAGCGACCAATCCACCACCGACCCACCACCATTGTTGCTTCATACCGTGCGATTGCCTGAAAAAGGAGACGGGCACCTATTCAGAATCTGGACTCGGATCACTAGTCAACTCCAGATTGATCACGTTCTTTCCCGCCTTCACTTCGCGCCGAAGCGTTGGTTCTCGCCAGTAGCGTTCTGGAAGAAACTCGTGATGGCCGTAACGAGAGTCTTCCGAAATCTTGCTTATCATTACAATGTGGCGTCCTAGAACGGCGCCTTTGACCTTGCCTTGATACAAAAGTTCGTAGCGTCCACTCTTGTCGGTCTGGCCTTGCGACCGAATGGCACTGTCGGGATCGAACTGGACCGTAGCATCGGTCAACGGCTCCCCATCCAGTGTAACGACACCGGTTACCTCTCCCAACTCGGGTGCGTTGCTCGGTGGTTCGCAGCCAAGAGATAGAAACAGAAGCCCACTTGCCAGCATCGTGACGTTCAAGATGCGACGCACGGTGTTTCCTCCACAAGCAATCAAAACAAAGGCCCCCTCGTTGCTACGAGGAGGCCTTAAGATCACATCCGCCGGATTGACGAGCTATGGGAAATTCACAGTCTCACCGCCATTGGCTGTTTCCAGCGCGCGAAGCACCGTCCACCGGTCGATTGTCTCAGGAATAAACTGAACGCTCGCGTCAGCAAACACAGATAGGCAACCTCCCGGATGCTTACTGCCAGCACCCCAGGCGTAGGGCCACGAGTTTCCTTGATACTGCTCATTGATACCGCGGCCAGTTGGATAGATGAAATGCGTATGCACGTAGGCCATAAAGAAGGGGCCGTAAGCTGTGCTTGCCTTTCTGAATGGCGTCTCGATCATCGCCATCGTATTACTGGTGCCGTCTTTGATGTGGTTCAATACCGCGGCTCCGTTGTTCCCAAACACCGAACGTGTGGGACTCGAGTCGTGGCCGTAAACCAGTCGCTTGCTGTACTCCGTCGCGTCGTGTACGAATCCATAACTGACACGTGTCGCTTCGTGAAGCGTGTACATGTTCTGAGGGTTGTAGGTATGCGGGTCGTCATACGGGATGTCCGAGGGGCAACGCAATGTCGGCAAGGCGACATTTTGCAAGACCGCCTGGTGCCCACCCCCGCCAACGCCCATCCAATCAGCATGCCCGGTCGCGATTCTAAAATCAACCTGATCGTGAAGCGGTTGCTGCTCAAGGAACGGGAGTATGAACAAGTAACCAGTAAAGTTCCTGATCTCACCTGCAGCTATAAAGGAATTCGTACCAATTCCGCCGGGATTCAAACAGGATGGGGGGAGCACTTTGTAAGTGTCGTGGTAGTTGTGCAACGCGATACCCATCTGCTTCATGTTGTTGCCGCAGCTCATGCGGCGTGCAGCTTCACGTGCTGCTTGCACCGCTGGAAGCAACAGCGCCACCAAGATCCCAATGATGGCGATGACCACCAACAGCTCCACAAGCGTAAAACCCTTCGATGATTTGTGTCTCATTACTCGAACGCTCCTAGAAAAAGAAGGGGAGATGAAAGAGAGAGAAGACTACTATTTCAACGCATTGAAGAGCCCAAGTCAAGCTAAAGCTCTCCACAGAATGAGAATACATCTGGCGAACGTAAGCTACCTTACGCAACGATCCCCGGCGACTATTTGCAAAGCGCGGGTGACCAGGTAATTTTTTGACGATGGGCTACTGGACACAAACGCAGATAGTCTTTGATGAAGAACTCCATATCAGTCCGATATGCGGAGACGAACAAATCAAGTGCGCCGTCGTCGTCGAAGCCCCAGAACCAGCACGGAAAACTAACGTCCGGGCCACGACCCCCGCCTCCTTTGCCACATCGGTGAATCTGCCGTTACGATTGTTGCGATACAGCTTGTTCGGTCCATCAAGGTTTGAAATGTAGAGTTCGGGATAACGGAGTCCGTTGTAGTCCCCCAGACAACTGCCTTTAACGACTCCACTATTTGTTGCACCAGCATGCTTCGCAACGTCGAGAAACGAAGCTCCTCGCTCGTTTCCAAACAACCGGCAGGGAAATCCTTCGTTACCCACAAACAAGTCGAGATCGCCGTCGTTGTCGTAGTCTGCGTGGATCAAATTCAAGCCACCGAAAATCGCCTGGAAGCCGGCGTCGGCGGTCCGTTCAGTGAATTTGCCAGTGCCGTTGTTTCTGAAGTATCGCAGTTGTCTAGACGTATGCCAGGTCGAAGTCACCAAGCCCAGCTCCTTCGCCACGTTGACGAATCGAGGAAATCCCTGCTGCGACTCAAATACGCTTGGGGGAATCAAAACTCCTTCGGCACTTGCCCGGCGTATTCTCCAACGGTCATATAATCGCTTCATTTTATGGGAAGTTTTGAATTGCGCGCATAATTGGTATTAGCAAAAACGCGGCCCTCCGCGATGGTGTGATTGTTATGAGATCACTCCGCAC
>PBSM01000194.1 GCA_002726245.1 Planctomycetaceae bacterium
CTTCTTGCGGTACTTGGCCGTTTTTCCCTTGCCATAATTCTGGGCACAGAAAGCTTGCTCGTTGGAGACCGTTCGCGGCGTCGTGGCTCGCGATGCCAGCGACGCTGCCGATTGAATCGGAGCGTCTTCGGTATCGCGGCCATCGCTAATCACGAGCATTGCCGCGCCGTCTTCGCCAGGTGTCAGTTTGGACACGACGTTCGTGACACTTCTCGCGAGCCGCGTCGTTCTGCCCGTCGCGACCTCCTCGTCCTCTTGTCTGAAAGTTGAAGGCACTGCAGGCCGTGTCTTCTCATCAAAGGAGTAGATGTCGAGCGAGAAGTCGCGAGTCAGTTCGTTGATTTGATCGCGATCAAGCCAAGTCGATTTTACCAAACCGATGCGCGTGTTGTTCTGCGAATCTTCCGTCAGCATTGACTGCGAAGTATCGACCAGCACCGTCAGCTTCGGTCGCTGTTCCTGTTCCGTGTGCGGCGGCATGCGGCTGGGCCCATCAAAAGGACGGCGATCGTGACCACAAGGCCAAGCCGCATGAGCAGTAACAAGGAGCTGGCGATGCGATGTTCGGTGAAGGTCCTTGCGTAGGCAAAGATCGCTATCCCCGACAAGACGACCGCGCCTGCTGTGATTTACAGTGGCGGAGCGATCGGTTGCCAAATCCAAGCAAAGAGAATTGTCATTTGTCAATAGTCATTGGTCACTTAGCGATGGTGTTACGGAATCATCTTCGTTTAACGAGTCCGGCGACAGTCTATGCGTAGGCTCGGCAGTGACCTTCCTCCGTCACAGAGTGTTTCTCCTAAGCTCCAGAGTATCAGAGAACCCCCCAAGCCACTCATTACTACTGACCTTGCACCGCTTCCGGAACTCGAGATAGCGAAGAGTGGCGAGACTTTCGGCGGAGCTTCGAGGTACGAAGCAGGTATGCGCGCATGACTGCCCCGGCCCCAGCCCAATCGTACTAACTCGACGGGCTTGGAAGGCCATCGTACAAAGCGCCAGGTTGAAAAATGCAAAGGCCCTGGGTATGTTCCGAAGGAACGCAGGCGATTAGCCCAGGTTTTAGCCGGCTTGCGCCCCAGGCTACATGCTCTCGTCCCTACGGACTAAGAACGTGGAATGAACGAACAAACGCTATTACTGGTAACGATCTTCCTGCCGCTAGCCGGCGCGTTGGCGATGCTGCAGCTTGGTCGCTTGGGGCAGCAGGTAGCTCGCCGCTTCACGTTGCTGGTAACTTTGGCGACCTTCGCAGCGGCGGCGTATGTTGTGGCTAAGTTTCCCACCGGCAGTTCAGCAGTTTATGCGTTGACCAACGTACCCTGGATCGGAGACGAAGGCTCGCTGATCAACATTCGCTTTCAAGTCGGCCTGGATGGCCTCGGCGTGTGGATGTTCGGACTGTCGGCGATGCTGATGGTGACGGCCGTGCTTGTGAGCTGGGAAGCGATTAAAGATCGAGCTGGTCTGTTTTACGGCATGCTACTGCTGTTGGAGTTCGGATGTTTGGGCGTCTTCGTTGCTCGCGATCTGATGCTCTTCTACGTCTTCTTCGAATTCACGCTGATTCCACTGTTCTTCCTGATCGGCATCTGGGGCAGCGAAGATCGACGATACGCAGCCATTAAGTTCTTCATCTTTACCTTGGCTGGAAGCGTGCTAACGTTTGTTGGGTTATTGGCGATCGTTCTGTGGCATGCAACCAATGTGAATGATGGGTTACTCACGTTCTCAATTCCGCAATTAACGGCTGACTTGCAGGCCACTCTGTCTGCCGGCAACGGCATGTCGCCAACGTTACAGCTCTGGATCTTCGCAGCTTTGTTCGCTGGTTTCGCCATCAAAGTGCCACTGTTCCCGGTTCATACGTGGTTACCGCTGGCTCACGTTCAAGCACCGACGGCTGGCAGCGTGATCTTAGCCGGCATCTTGTTGAAGATCGGCACGTACGGTTTCGTACGGTTCAGCATCCCCATGTTGCCGAACGCGGCCGCGATCGCGATGCCTTGGATTCTTTGGCTCTCGGTGTTGGGAATCGTTTATGGAGCGTTGGTTGCGCTCGCCCAGACTGATATCAAACGGCTGATTGCTTACTCCAGCGTGAGCCATCTTGGTTTTTGCATGCTTGGCCTGTTCGCGTTCAATCCACTTGGTCTACAAGGCGGCGCGTTGCAGATGGTGAACCATGGGCTTTCGACAGGCGGGTTGTTTGCCATCGTCGGCATGCTCTACGAGCGTTATCACACGCGGGAGATCTCGCAACTCGGCGGCTTGGCGAAACGTGTTCCGTGGCTCGCCTTCTTCATGCTGCTGTTCACGTTCTCCAGCATTGGTTTGCCAGGACTGAACGGCTTCGTCGGCGAAGTCATGGTGCTAGTTGGCATGTTCCAAACCGCTTGGAGCAGCGACGAGTCACAGTTCATGATCATCGCGGTACTCGCAGTAACCGGCGTCGTGCTGGGCGCATGGTATATGTTATGGCTGGTCCAGCGAGTCTTCTTCGGGCCCCTGAAGGAGCCATCGCACCACGCCGGAACGGGACATGCCGAAGGCGAAGCGATCATAGACATGACTTGGCGTGAATTCTTTGCGTTGGCGCCGCTGGCAGTTTTTGTCGTCTGGATCGGGATACAACCGAGTCTGTTCCTTAGCCGTATGGAACCAACTTTGAAAACTGTGAACGAACAAGTCGCGTCGCAGGTTGCGGCTGATGAATCGGCCACGATGGCTGATCGAACGGAAGAGGAGCAGGAAACCAGTGTACGTTGATCTTGATACGATCAAACTACTGTGGCCAGAGTTGGTGTTGGTGCTGCTCGCTACATGGATCTACATCGGTGGCACGATCCAACAGGGCCGCTGGTGGTGGGGCTTGTTCGCTTTGGCCGCATACGGAGTATCTGGCCACGCCGTCGCGGTCGGCATCGTTGAAGCAAATACCGTAAGCGGCCCACTGACACCGGACTCACTGGGTTACGTCGTCCGCTTCACGGCGATCGTGCTGGGTGCGCTGTTCACGCTCGTCCTAACCGCGAGTGCTCGCAAAGAACTGGCAAGCGAGACGATCGCAACGCTGATGCTGTTGATCTGCGGGGTGATGCTGGTCGGACGAGCGAACGATCTCGTCTTTCTATTCGTCAGTCTTGAACTTGTGTCGATCCCGACGTACGTCTTGCTGTATCTAGGCCGACGCGACCGGGCGACGTCCGAAGCGACAGTGAAGTACTTTTTCCTCAGTGTTCTGTCGTCGGCTGTGCTGCTGTACGGCTTGACGATGCTGTACGGTGTGGCAGGCACGACAACGTTGGTGGGACCAGGCAGCATCCAATCCGAGTTGCAGTCGCTGTCGGTCGATGCTGGTGGGCTGGGCTCGCTCACTCCGGTGGCTCTGGTTCTGATCATCGCCGGCTTAGGCTTCAAGATGGCTGCCGTGCCGTTTCACTTCTACGCACCTGACGTGTATCAAGGAGCGACGAACGCGAATGCTGGTTTGCTGGCGGTGGTGCCAAAAGTCGCTGGGGTCATCGCGTTGATTCGAGTCGCTGTGATCGCGATGCCGAACGTTGCCGAATTCGCTTGGCACGTCACACTTGTCCTAGCTTTGGTCACGATGACGATCGGCAACGTGTGCGCTCTCTGGCAGCAAAATCTACGTCGCTTGATGGCATACTCGTCGATTGCTCATGCCGGATACATGCTGATCGGAGTTGCGGTCGCCATGGCGATGGAGGCTTCCGGTGGCATCTCCGGCACGTTGTTCTATCTGCTCGTCTATGCTTTCGGCTCGCTGGGCATGTTTGCGGCGCTGGCTTCGCTCGGTTCCGACGAACAGGAGGTAAGCCGTTTGGAGCAGCTTAGCGGTTTGGCTCGCAGTCGGCCGTTTGTCGCCGGGGCGATCGCGGTCTGCATGTTCTCGCTGGCCGGCATTCCGCCGCTCGCGGGATTCTGGGGCAAGTTCACCTTGTTTACCGGAGCCGTCCGCGTGGCGACCGACAGTGGAGGACAAGCGACGAGCGTTTGGTTCGCCGTGCTTGCGGTTGGCGGCGCGATCAACGCAGCGATTGCGGCCGTGTATTACTTGCGAGTGGTCGCCGTGATGTACTTCCAACCGTCCCGCGAAGCGAACTTCGGGACCAACGTCGGTGCTCGCGTGGTGATGCTCTTTGCCGCGGTGTTAGTTGTGGCGTTGGGTATCTTCCCGCGATCCATCTTCAACGCAACGGAACACGCAGAGAGTTCGGCACTCCGAGAGAAAGTGGCGGCACAGACAATACAACGACTTGAAGCGATCGCTACTTCGCAACAAGTTCCGTAAAGGCGCGATCAACTACGGCTGGCACGTCGTTTAGCGTGCATGATTTCGTGATGATCCCATTGCCCGCACCGATGGCTTCACCACCGGCAAGCTTCTCATCCCAGTCTTTGCCGGCTTCTTTGCTCGCTTTGTGGTACTGGGGATATATCACATCGAAGCCGTTACTGACAGCGAAGACGACGGCACCCTTCTGCAAAGACCTGTCGGCGATGTTGGACGTCTTGACTTCGTGCAATTCATGCCCACCACACAAGATCACTACGTCGCTTGGGCGTGGCTGATAATCGGCGAGCGACAAATCGACTCTGACCTTCTTGCCGTCGTCACCTTTCGCTTCGCCCGCTGTGGTCGAAACGACAACAAAAGGAATGTCTTGGTCAGTCAACGCTGTCGTCACAGCCCGATAGTCAGCGGATTTGAACTTGTGGCGTGCGATAACGACAACGGCACGCGGCTCATTCGAGAACCCAACTGACGCGGGAAGATCGGGCAGCATCGCCGAGGCAGCGATGAACAGCAGCACAATCCCAGCCAATGCCCCAGCGCCGATCGACGACCAGAGCAACACCGGCTTTGGAATGGCGAGACCTTCCTGCCGACGAGCCGGAATGATGGACCGAGGCAAGGTCGATGGCAACGACATCTCCAGAGTAGGGGCCGTGAAGTTGGCGAGGGTGTCCTCCTCGATCGGCTCCTCCACCGGTTCCAGAGGAATGGGATTCTGAATGGGTGGTTGCGCGACGGCCGTCGGTTCTTCGCCTCTTTGCAGTGCTTGCAAGTCGCGAACCAACTCCGTCATCGACTGGTAGCGATCGTTCGGATGCTTCGCGATCATCTTTTGGAAGATGGCGTCCAGCTTCGGCGAAACATCGCTGCGAGGGTTCATCAGACTTGGTATTGGCTCTTCGCGATGCGCAACGAGGCGAGCCATCAACGTCTCGCCCGAATAGGCGGACCGCCCGGTTAACAGGTAGTGCAACGTACAACCGAGACTGTAGAGGTCGGAACGGTAGTCGGCTTGCTTCGCGTTGATGGCCTGTTCCGGCGCAATGTAATCAACGGTTCCGACAAGCATGCCGGTCTTTGTCATCGTCGAGAAACCAGAATCGCCTTCCGGGTATAAGATCGAATCGATACGTGCCAAGCCAAGGCATTGGCGAAATTGAGGCTGCTGTCGGGCGAATGCGTCTGTACCCACGAAGAAATCTGCTCGGCACTGCTCAAGCCACTCTTGGATAGGCAGGCGATGAATTGGTCCAATGGAACGGGGCCGATCTTGCCTTCGGAGGTGAGTTGCGGAGTGTTCGTTGGCCGAGCTTGCTTGACCACATCGATCAGCCGATTGAGCTCTTGCGAGTCCTGTGCCGATGGAGCCACGACCGGACGCCGCATCGCCGAAACCAAGCTGTCCGCACGACGAGCCATTTCATCGACCGTGTGTTGGCAGGCCTCACAGCTTTCGATATGCGAAAAGAGCCCATCCGCGTGCGCTTCGACGAGACTCCCCGAGACGTACTTGGCCAGCACGTCGGCGTCGGGGCAGTCGGTCTTGGTGGCGATTTGAGGCATCGTTTGTGGTGCGTTTCACGCACGCTGCAAGAATTTCATAGCCTCGGAGAGGCTGTTTCCATTATGAACGAAATCCATAACGCCGCACCCCGGAATCACTCCAAAGGAGTATCGTCTGGTTCCATCAGATCCTGCAAAACCAGCCGCAATCGGCGGCGAATACGGTAATTGGCTTGCCGAACCGCCTGGGGTTGGACGTTCAGTTGCTCAGCGATTTCGACCGCGCTGTAGTCTTCCAACGCCACCAACCGGAAAGCCTTCCAGTTCTGAGGCGAGAACTCGGGCTGAATCAGGTCCATCGCTCGCTGAACAATCAAGGCGTTTTCTTCGCCCGCATCTTCGTCGGAATCCTCGGCCATCGGGTCGGATACCGCAGCAAGTCGCAACTGGTCGGTGCTGCCTCCGCGGCCTGCTGGCTGCTCGTTGAGCTTCCGATAGTAATCCGCAATCTTTGTACGAACAATCGTTCGTAGCCAAGACCGAAACGAGCCAACTTCCTTCACCGGCTTGAATCGGTCCAAGTGCGTCGATACCGAGCGGAAAGTCTCTTGAAAGATGTCAGCGACATCTTCGTCTTGCAGCCCAGATCGCTTGCACCAGCGTTGAACGAGTGGACCGTACAAATGCACCATCTGCTGCCAAGCATCCTGATCGTCCGATCGGGCTCGCTGCAATAGACTGAGCGAAGTGATGTCGAATTGCGACGGCACAGTGTTTTCTGAAGACGCAGTGTTTTCTGAAGACGCAGTGTTTTCCGAAGACGCAGCCGTTCTCCCGAGGGGTGGACCGGCATGCTTCTATGATAGCAGCCTGCGCCCTTGCGGGGGGCTGATCACCTGGCTCCCGAGGAGGAACGCACTCGCTAGCTGCCAGTTTATTCGGCTTGTGACGCACCTAGAGCCGCTGCTACACTTCTCCGGTTTTTTCTCACCGGGCGAAGTGTGCGCGGAGGGAATCGCGGTAGGAAGGTTTGCAATGTTGTTTCGTCAGTCCATCAAATACAAGCTGCTGATCGGAGTCGCCCTCCTTTCCCTGATCGTCGTGGTACTTTCGGTGAGCGGAATCTGGGGCGTCAGTTCGTACCGAGGGCTGGCCCGAACGGTCAGCCACCGCGCGGCCGAATTACCGTTGGCCGCCGATGTTACGGGAAACGTCGCGGGACTGCGGATCACGTACAGCCGCTTCCGACCTCAACAGGACGTTCTCGACGTGAAGGCGCATAACGACTTGGTGCGAGGGCAATTCGATTTTTATCTGATGAGCCTCAAGGACGCGTTGAAGAAATACGAAGAGCAACTCGAACTGAACGATCCCAACGGGAGTGGCATCGGCGACAATCGCGATGAACGAAACACGCTCAGCAGCGTCCATCGTAAGCTCGCCGCAATCGAGCATCTAAGCGAAAAAGACCACTGGATGCTCGCCGATTATGTGGATGCGAATCTGAGGAAGGAACTCGAAGAGTTGGATGAACTAGCCCACGAGCTTCCGGGACATCTGCATGACCGCATGCAGCACTTGAAGGGAGACGCTCGCGGCGAGTATCACACGCTGCTCGCTTTGACTTGGACGACAAGCGTCCTGCCGATCGTCATGTTGGGCGTGTTGGTGCGGCTATTCTGGGTCTGGGTCGTGCAGCCGTCGCGGGTGCTGATCCGCGGCTCGCGACAGGTGGCAGCCGGTGACTTCGCCCATCGCATTCAACTCAGCTCGCACGACGAAATGGCTGAACTTGCGAATGCGATGAACGACATGACTGATCGTTTTTGCGAAATCCGAGATGACCTTGACCAACAAGTCAAAGACCGCACACAAGAAGTGGTCCGCAGCGAGCAGCTCGCCAGTGTCGGCTTCCTGGCGGCGGGCGTTGCTCACGAGATCAACGGCCCTTTGGCTGCGATCGCCTGGTCGGCGGAAGCTCTCGAAGGGCGGCTACACCATATTCTCTACGAAGACGATCTCAAGCCGGACGACGAACACAACAAAGAGATCACAGAACTTCGCAACTACCTGCGCCGCATTGTAGACGAAGCGTTCCGCTGCAGCGGTATCACTGAGAGTCTGCTCGACTTCTCGAGAATCGGAGACGTCGAACGTTATCCGATTGACCTGCGGGAACTCATCCATGATGTCATTGAAATGGTGAAGCATCTCGGCCGCTACAGGAACAAACACATCTCGTTTGAGTGCAGCGAACGTGTGATGGCACAGATCAATCCACAAGAGATCAAGCAAGTCGCGCTCAACCTGCTGACAAACGCGATCGACAGCCTCGACGCAGACGGAACGGTCGAAGTCACGCTCGAGACGCATCGCGGCCAGGCGAAGCTCGTTGTCCGCGACGATGGCTGCGGGATGATCGACGAAGTTAAGAAACATCTGTTTGAACCTTTCTTTACGAGACGCCGAGACGGTAGCGGCACCGGACTGGGGCTCTCGATCACCTTCCGCATCGTGGAGGATCACGGCGGGAAGATCGAAGCGACCAGCGCCGGGCCTGGAGCCGGCTCGCAATTCTGCGTCTTGCTTCCTTTAGCTGAGAGTGACCATGAAACCGAAAGTAGACGCCAAGTCGCATAACCTGAAAGTGCTGTTCGCGGACGACAAAGAGTCGTTGCAAGAGCTGATGAAGAACGAACTGCCACGGATGGGGCACGAAGTCACTGTCTGTCCCGACGGACTGACAGCCGCCGCCGCTCTGGAAAGGAACACCTACGATTGCGTACTCGTCGATTTGGACATGCCCGGCTTGAATGGGATCGAAGTCATTACGCGGGCGAAGGAACTGTCACCAGACACGGAAGCCGTCGTGTTGACCGGCAAGTCCACGACCGACAGTGCAATCGCCGCCTTGCGGCAGGGTGCCTTCGATTACTTGACCAAGCCGTGCAAGCTGATGGATCTTCGATCGCTGTTGCAGCGCGTCGCTGAGAAGCGCGAGCTGACAAAGAAATGCGCGGCCCTCACGCATCGTCTGAAACACGTCGAAGGCGATCGCAGCCTGGTGGGCCGTGGCATGCCGATGCAGCAAGTACGCGATTTGATCGCGAAAGTTGCGCCCAGCAACTCGACCGTCCTGATCCTTGGAGAAACAGGCTCCGGCAAGGAACTGGTCGCTCGGGGTGTTCACGAACAGAGCCCGCGGGCTGACAAGCCCTTTGTGGCGATCAACTGCGGAGCGCTTCCCGAATCTCTGATCGAGAGCGAGCTTTTTGGCCATCGCAAAGGCGCCTTCACCGGCGCGGACGAACATCGTGTCGGCTTGTTCGAGGTTGCTCACGGCGGCACGCTGTTCTTGGACGAGATCGGCGAGCTACCGAAATCAATGCAAGCAAAGTTGCTGCGTGTGCTCGAAAGTGGTGACATCCGCCGCGTCGGTGATAACGACGGAATCAAGGTCGATGTCCGAGTTGTCTGCGCGACGCATCGCGATTTGGAACAGATGGTTGAAGAGGGCGACTTCCGCGAGGACTTGATGTATCGGATCAACACGTTCGAGATCCACTTGCCACCGCTTCGCGATCGGATCTCTGACATCGCCGTGTTGGCGAAGCATCTCTATCGCCGTTTCCTGACCAATGGCAAACCTAACGACGAGTTATTCTCGCCCGACGCACTGGAGGCTCTGCAGTCACATTCCTGGCCGGGCAACGTACGAGAACTTGCCAATGTAATCGAACACGCGACGATCGTTTGCGACGAATTGCCGATCACTTCGGAACACCTTCCCCGACGGTTCGGCTCGCGCACCGCGAAAGCCAAGTCGTTCGGACCCATGTCGCTGCGCGATCTCGAAATGCAGGCCATCCACGAGTCCGTCGAACGCCACGACGGCAACAAGACCGCCGCCGCCGAAGAACTCGGCATCAGCCTCAAGACACTCTACAATAAGCTGAACGCCGCAAGTTCGCTGGAGAGATCGGCGTAGATTTACCGCGTCAATACACGGGTTAAGCTAACGTCGATTGGTCGTTTAACCGCCAGCCGTGCTGTGTACCACGACAATCTGAAGATTCACGCGCGAGTACTCGCCAGCTTGGGTATTGAAGGACACTGGCCCGCCAAACTGGCAACTTA
>PBSM01000195.1 GCA_002726245.1 Planctomycetaceae bacterium
TGCCGCCTTGCCTTTCGTTCGCAGGCTCACGAAACGCAAGGCGGCAATGTCAAACAGTTGAAAGTACAGAAAGAAAGTTACACCACCTACACTTCTTCGACATTCCCTTCGCATTGTCGATACCTCTGTTGTTGATCCCCTTTTCGGTGGTCGCTTGGCGATTTTACACTCCCGTCAACGAAGGCAATGTGCCGCGAATCCCAGTAGAACATTGAGGCGAGCTTACTAACCGATTGTTGCGCCGTCTGCGTTTGCTACGCCCGCACGCTGCGATCACGAAGCCGTAGCGTTCTCCGACGCAAGTTCCACAATGCTCTCAAACGAACTGACTGGCATGACAAAGATCTTTCCGTCTCCCATCCGGCCGGTGCGGGCGACGGCAACAATCTTCCGGACGATCTCATCGACGCGCGCATCGTCAACCCACATGGCGATCTCCACTTTCGGTAAGAAGGCGGTGGAGTATTCGCTATCGCCATAGTCGTCGAGATAACTCTTCTGCCGCCCGTAGCCCTTCACTTCGCGAACTGTTAACGCCTCCAGCGGCGCGCGGCTCAAACCTTCCAAGACCTTTTCCGCGAGGTACGGCTTCACAACGGCAACAACTTCTTTCATAGCAGCTTTACCCGAGATGCAACTCGCCAATGTATTGAACACAATGTCGTTGAAGAAGCAACAGAACGCCACTATAACACATCTGCTTTGTAGAAGCCCGCTGGAAGGAATGCACCGTGCGAATCAAATCGGTTCAATCACATGTTGCCGGCGAAGTCCGTAACTTTTTCTTCGTCGTCGTGGAGACTGACGAGGGAATCACGGGGATCGGCGAAGGAGGCATCACATGGCGGGAGTCAGCGATGGCGGGCTTCGTCGAAGCGGTCACTCCGTCGCTGCTCGGACAAGATCCGATGCGTACCGAGCATCTTTGGCAAGTGATGTATCGTTGTGGGTTCTTTCCGCCAGGGCGAATCGGTACGGCGGCGATCAGTGCAATCGATATCGCTCTGTGGGATATCAAAGCAAAGAAGCTGGGCGTGCCGCTCTACGAATTGCTTGGCGGGCTCGTGCGAGATCGCGTTGTCTGCTATCCGCACATCGTTGGAGACAGCGCAGGCAAATTGGCTGAGGCGGCGCAAGCGAAGGTTGCCGATGGCTGGCGATTCGTCCGATTCAATCTACCGGAACGCGGTGAACTGCTTGATCGACGTACCGCCGTGCGCGATGGCGTCGAGCACGTGACTGCGGTCCGCGAAGCGGTTGGTGATGAAATCGAGCTCATCATCGATGCACACACGCGGCTCGATCCAGTCGATGCCATCACACTCTGCCGCGAGCTTGAACCATTGCGCCCTTACTTCGTCGAAGATCCAATTCGATGCGAGAACCCAGGGTCGCTCGCGCGGCTCGATGGCAAGATCGGCGTGCCAATTGCAATGGGCGAGCAGTATGCGAGTAAATGGGAGTTTCGCGAAGCAATCGAGAACGAATGGATCGACTACGCTCGTATCGATCTCTGCAACGTCGGCGGATTCACCGAAGCAATGAAGGTCGCCCATTGGTGCGAAACGCATTCGATATACGTCGCACCGCACAATCCTCTTGGTCCCGTCTCGACAGCCGCGTGCTTGCATCTCGATCTGGCAATCAGCAACTTCGGCGTGCAGGAAGTCGCGCGGGTGCCTGGCCAAGTCTTGCCCGATCTCTTTCCCAAGCAAGTTCCGTTTGCCGATGGCCACCTAACCCCGCCGACCGGCCCGGGATTGGGCATCACATTCAACGCAGCAGCGTTGGCGAAGTACCCACCGGTCGAAGGTGACTGCCCGCGTCTCGAACGTCCCGACGGATCGTTCACGAATTGGTAGCTTCGCTCGACTTCCGCTTCGTGCGGGGCGAGTGAGCCGACCGCAATGACGTCCACCAGTTCGCTCATTGCGCAAACACATAGTTCACGTCCAACGTAACCTTAGGATAGGTGAGCGGACTTACGGATTGTCCGAAGTGATAAGCATTGCACTCGGCATACTTGCCGCGACGAGGCTCGCGATAGACCTCGATGCAAAGTTCGAGCAGATTGATAATCCAGTAGTCTTTGATTTCCGCGGTGGCATAGAGTTCGGCCTTTTCGCCTTGATCACCGGCCAAGCTCGAGTCGGCCACTTCGATCAGCAACAACACGTCACGCGGTTCCGGTCGCCGTTTGCGGTAGTTGCGAACTCGCATCCAAGCCACGTCCGGTTCCGGAACGCTATCCAATGCCGGTATGCCTAGCGAATTCTGAATCCGGACGCGCACTTCGTCGCGAGGCGTGTTATCGACACTCCAGTAATTCAGTAGGTCAACTGCATCTTCGTGCGGTGGGATTGGGAGGCGTCACTTCTCTGATCTCTCCATGAATCAGTTCAATGCGTTGATCGGGCCGATCAGCGAAGACACCCTCGTTGATCATCCGATCGAATTCCGCCACGGTGAACCTGTTCGTAGTACTCATCGATTGCTCCAGTACTCACGCTCCGCGGATTCATTGTACGTGTAAAGTCAAAGCCGCCTCAAGGAACTACCTGCCATACCGTTGGAGTCCCGCCTTCAGGCGGTGCGAGCGCCTTCTTGAGGCACCCGCCTAAAGGCGGGACTCCAACGAGTTTACTCCTCTTTCTCTTCGAGCTTGCTGTAAAGTGTCGCCCGCCCGATACCAAGGATACGGCAGGCTTGCGTCTTGTTCCCGTTGCAACGTTCAAGCACGTATTGAATGTGCCGTAACTCGGCTTCCTTCAACGTAATCATCTCGCCGTGCGTCGGGCGAGTTTGAGTCGCGATAGGCAAGCCAAAGTCAGCAGATTGAACCTCCTCGCCTTGTCCGAGCACAACGGCTCGCTCGACGGCGTTCTTCAGCTCGCGGACGTTACCCGGCCAGTGGTAACTTCGCAACACATTCATTGCCTCGTCCGAGAGCCGCAACGGTCCTCGCCCCATTTGACCGCTGAACATGTCCACAAAGATCGACGCCAACTCAATGACATCATCACCGCGATCATGGAGCAGTGGCATCTCGATGTCGATTACCCGCAGCCGATAGTACAAGTCCTCGCGGAACTTCTTTTCCTCGATCATCTCCGGAAGATTTCGATGCGTTGCCGCTATCAGGCGAACATCAACGCGGATCTCTTCGTCTCCGCCCAGCCGTTGGAAGGGATGACCTTCGAGCACTCGCAACAACTTCGCTTGGCAAGCCAAACTCATCTCTCCGACTTCATCCAGGAAGATGGTGCCGCGATGAGATCGCTCGAACTGGCCAACGTAGCGACGATCGGCGCCGGTAAAGGCTCCAACTTCGTGGCCGAACAACTCGCTTTCCAACAACGATTCGCTAAACGCCGCGCAGTTGACCGTCACGTACGGACCCGCGCTATGGCGGCTCATGTCGTGGAGCGAGCGAGCCACCAGTTCCTTGCCGGTTCCACTTTCGCCGAGGATCAGCACGGTCGAACCAGCCGGTCCAACTCGCCCGATCTGATCCAGAACGTGCTTCATCGCGGAACTCGATCCGATCAATCGATTCTGACTCGACAGACGCCGACGCAATTCGGCGTTCGCGAGTTCTAAGCGTTCTCGATGTTCAAGGTTTTCGAGCGCTAGACCGGCTTGGTGCGCGACAACGACGGAGAAATCGAGATCGCTGCGCACGAAGGGTCCACGCTTCCGAGTGCGATGGCATTCAATCGCCCCGCGACAGCTTTGCGGCCCCGGAATCGGAACTGCGAGCGCCATTCCGATCGACGCGGGCGAATCTGTAACGGAATCTTCGTCAGAGTTCTCAGGATCGTCGATCAGAATCGCTTTGTCCTTCTCCACCGCCAGACTGGCCAACAGATGAGCTTCCTGTGGCTCGCCGAAGCTTCCCGCACTGCGAAGTCTTCCGTCGGCGGCCACTAACCACACCGTAACAACGTCGGCATCGATTCCATCAACGAGCGCATCAATGGCGGAACGAATCAAAACCTCGGCGTCCGTGTGTTGATGTAAGAGATTTGCGAGCCGACACAGCACCGCCGAATCTCGGACGACCGAAATCGATTCGCTCACGCTTTGTTCGACAAGCGAGCCGGATCCATTCGAACCTGGATATTTGCCAGCCATCGTCGTCGCGCGGAAGACGGCGGTCTGGACGTCTGTCGAGTGTCCTTGGCTTTCGTCATCGACAAAGAGAACGATGCGATCGCCAACGCGAATCAGATCGCCAGGTTCCAACAGCGTCTGCTCGACCGGCTGCGAATTAACGTGCGTGCCATTCAGGCTGCCGCAATCTTCCAGATGCCAGCGTTTGCCCCGACGAGTCAAGCGAGCGTGCATCCGGCTGGCCCGGTCATCATCCAACTGCAAGTCGTTGGAAATATGACGCCCGAGCGTCACGATCCCTGGATCTTCGTCCAGCCGAAGCGTGTTTCCAGACTGCGCACCGTTCAGAACTACGAGTGAATAAGACATTTGTGGCAATTCCCGCTGTTGATCCCTGATCAAGCACGTCCCATTCATCATCGTATGAATTCAGGGCGCGTCAACCAACTAATCCGTTCAGCATCCAGGCGCTCCATTCGAGTACAACACTGAGTCCAATCATCGATGCGATCCATAACCCATTTGATATTCATTAGTTAAGTCCAAGAAAATTTATTGCCTAGCGTGACTGGCACATCCCTTGCGATGCAAGCTCTGGACCGAACGTCTCGTGCTGCGACATTCGGGGGAATGCCGCAGACACGCCAACTAACTCAGCCGGAACAGGAACAGCCAGGAACAGGAGAACGAAACCATGTCTACTCGCCATCTGCGAAATCTCCGTCGGAAAGCCAAGCAGCCCCACACTCAACAGCGCCGCCGTAAGCTCTTCTTCGAGAATCTTGAAGCCAGGCGTGTGCTCGACGCCAGCGCGCTTCTCAGTGCCCTTGGTGTTCTGACGATCGAAGGAACTGAACAAGAAGACCGCATTGTTGGCTACGTCGAAGGCGAACAACTCTGCTTCGAAATCAATGGTGCTCATGTTTGCCACAACAACGGTGACGTTCGATCGATCGAAGTCTTCGGTCTCGGCGGCGACGATCACATTGAGTTGCAGGAGAGCGTTCTCCAGCGGGCAACACTCGATGGTGGTGCTGGCAGCGACACGCTCCTTGCCGGATCCGGCGCTACGAGTGCGATCGGCGGAACCGGGGACGACAGCATCAGCGGCGGACCACAAGCCGACCGGATCGATGGCGGTGCGGGTGATGACCGGATTGGTGGCGGCGGAGGCGACGACCACATTCTCGGTGACCGAGGCGATGACACAATCGAAGGCGGACTTGGCGACGACACGATCGATGCCGGCATCGGCAACGACGATGTTCACGGAAACGATGGCAACGATGAGATCCAAGGCGGCTGGGGCGACGATGTGCTCGAAGGCGGTGACGGCGATGACACGATCATCGGTGATCCACTCGATGTGATCCCCGAAGTCGAACCGACAACGACGCGCGTGGTGGCTGATGCGACCGACGGAATGGTCAGTCAAGCGATGACTACCCAAATGACGCTTAGCACGCTGCCTGTTCCACTGACTGGCAACGACATCATCGTCGGCCATGCTGGTAACGACACGTTAATGGGCATGTACGGCAACGACCAGATTGACGGAGGCGCTGACGCGGATCGTATCGACGGTGGCTCGGCTGGAGACCGCATCAAAGGCGGCGCTGGAGACGACAAGATCGATGGCGGTGGCGGCAACGACGGAATCGACGCAGGCCTCGGTAACGATTATGTCAACGGCGGTGACGGGAACGACTTCATCCAAGGTGGTTGGGGACACGATGAGCTGAAAGGTGGAGCCGGCAGTGATTCTATCGCTGGCGACCCGAGCGACATCATCGTCGTACCACTTCCTCGTCCTGTTGACGTATTCACTGTCGCCGACGTCACTCAAGTTGATGAAGTTGACGCACAGGTCGTAGGCCTTCCCAATGCGGAAGCACTGGGCGGCAATGACACGATCCTGGGCCAAACTGGAGACGACCGGTTGTATGGTGCTTTCGGAACGGACACGATCCGCGGCGGCGCTGGCAACGACAAGATCGGAGGCGGATCGGGGGCGGACGACATCGACGGCGGTAGAGGCGACGATCTGATCCTCGGGCATGCTGGCAACGATCACATTCAAGGCGGCTTCGGCGACGACGATCTGCGTGGCGGAGCCGGCGACGACGATATCACTGGTGATCCTGTTGACTTCGACATCGTAACGATGCCGGGAACCGTCACGACCGCGATGGTAGCGGCTGACGCAACGTTCCGCGCCGACGTGCTGCGCGATGCCGCGCCAGTGCCGCTTCCAGAACCGGTACCTGCTCCGTCGAACAAAGACACGATCAATGGCGGCGATGGCGACGACACGCTTCGCGGCATGCTCGATCACGACCGGATCGTCGGCGGTGACGGCAACGATGAAGCAGGGGGAGGCTCAGGCAACGATTGGATCGAAGGCGGCGATGGCGATGATGAGTTGCACGGCGGACTCGGCGGCGACGTGATCTTCGGCGGTAAGGGTGATGATACGATCACCGGTGGTCGCGGCAACGATGGCTTGGTCGGCGGCTCAGACAATGACAAAGTTGCCGGCAATGACGGCGACGACTGGGTCTTCGGCGACGCGACGAACTCATTCCCGGTTGGATTCGTTGGCGATGCTTGGGACTATCTCGTTGAGTACGGCGACGTCAATCGCGGCGAGGACACGCTGGAAGGCAATGACGGAAACGACATCATCTACGCAGGAAACCTGAATGATTCTGCTTCCGGCGGTGCTGGGAACGACGGCATCGGAGGCGGCTTAGGTGACGACCGACTGAGCGGTGGTGCCGATAATGACGTGATCCTCGGCGATCGGTTGCGAGATCTACTGGTGGTTGACACTACGGACCGCGAACGTGCAGCTCACGTGAACGCCCTGAGCATCGATTTGTTTGCGAATGCGGGTCGAGCCCTCGATATCGAGCCGATCGACGTCGCGATCACTGGTAACGACACGATCTTTGGTGACGATGGCCACGACTGCATCCTCGCCACGTTTGGTGATGACGATGTATTCGGCGGAGCCGGAGCGGACTTCGTGCTTGGCGGCTTGGGCGATGATTGCATAAAGGGTGGCCCCGGAGACGACCTGCTTTATGGCGGGCCTGGCAATGACAAGATCGAAGGTGGCGCGGGCGATGATGAGATCCACGGTGGTGCCGGCAACGATCAGTTGTACGGCGAGCACAAGCCTGATCCGAACGAAGTCGATCCCGTCGATCCCGAACCAGTTGCTGAAGACTTGACACTGGAGGACGCCTTGCGAGCAGTTTCGCTCGTCGCGGTTGTTCAGCCGGTTCCGGTGCCTGAGGCGACTTTCAACGACCTCATTTTCGGTGAGGGCGGCAACGACCGAATGTTTGGACAAGCGGGCCACGACCAGATGCATGGCGGGTTTGGCGACGACGCGATGCACGGTGGTCGTGGCTCGGATTACATGGAGGGTGACGCGGGGAACGACAAGATGAACGGCGATGCCAGCGGCGACGTGATGTTTGGTGGGATGGGTGACGACCAAATGTCCGGTGGACATGGCGGCGACTATATGGTCGGCGGCGGCGGCAACGATTTCATGGACGGCGGCACCGAGAATGACTGGCTGTGGGGTGATGCCACCAACAGCTATCCCGCCGGCTATACCGATCCGGTGCAGTACTCGCTTGATTTTATGGACACGGGTCGCGGTGAAGACGATCTGCACGGCAACGCTGGCAACGACGTGCTGCTGGCAGGCAACTTGAACGACAGCGTCGTTGGCGGTGCCGGCGGCGATGTGATTCTCGGCGGCTTCGGCAGCGATCGGATTCATGGCGACAACGCGGATGGGACTGCTGCCACAGACGGCGCGGCGGACCTGATCCTTGGCGACACAATCTTCCGGCTGACGGATGCCGATGACGAGACACGCGATCGAGTTCGCGACGTGAGCGCGACTGCTGAGGCTCTACTCGTTCGCGAGGTGGTTGTCGAACCGGTCGATCCGACACATCCCGAACCGCATCCGACTTTCGACGACACAATCGTCGCCGGTGTTGGCGATGACTTCGTGCTGGGGCAACTCGGCGCGGACGAAATCTATGGCAACGCGGGCAATGACTATCTCAACGGCGGAGCTGGCAACGACTGCATCTATGGCGGAGCTGGCGATGATTGCCTGATCGGAGGCCCCGGCGATGACAAGCTCTTCGGCGGTCCTGGCAACGACAAGATCGATGGTGGAGCTGGAAACGATCTGATCGTCGGCGGAGTTGGCAGTGACACGATCGATGCCGGCGACGGCGATGATGAGGTTTGGGGCGATCTCACGCCGAACGATCCCGTTGATGAAGTCGAGCCCGTCGCGCTTGACACCGTCACCGATGTGACACTGACCGACAGCGCCGCGAATCAATCAACCGATCCGCTGCTGGTGGCTGTTCGGCCCATCCCGGTGCCCGCTCCGCCAGAGCCGACGTACAACGATTACGTCGAAGCTGGTAACGGCAACGACACGGTCCATGGCGGCAAGGGCGTCAATGTGATCTTCGGTGGTCGTGGTGATGACAACTTGACCGGTGGAGACGACGTCGATGGTATCGTCGGTGGCTCCGGCAACGACACGATCGGTGGTCTCGGCGGTGCTGACTTCCTGTTCGGCGACGCCACGAATCAGTTCCCGGCAGGCTTCGCGGGAAACGCGATTGACTACTTGCTGGAGTACGCCAACGTGAACACTGGCGAGGATACCATCCGCGGCGGCGACGTGATTCACGATGGCAACCTGCTCGACGACGTTATTCACACCGGCAACGGTAACGACGAGGCTGGTGGTGGTACCGGCATCGACGCTCTGATCGGCGGGCTCGGCGATGACACGCTGATCGGTGGAGGCGGTGACGATGGTATCGTTGGCGATCGGCTCGTCGATCTGCGGGACCTGACTCCCGGTACCGTCGCGGACGCCGCCGCGCGGATCGTTCGACGTAATGACCTTGTTATTGATGTTCAACCCGAGCCAATCGACGTCGTCTCCGGAGATGACACGATTCACGGCAACGATGGCAACGATTTGATCTACGCCACGTTCGGCCGCGACGAGGTTCTGGGTGGTGCCGGCGATGATACGATCGATGGCGGCCGCGGTGCCGACGAACTGATTGGCGGACTCGGCGCTGACACGATTAACGGTGGCGCCGGTAACGACAAGATCGAAGGCAACGAAGGCAATGATTCGTTGCATGGCGATGCGGGCCGTGACGGAGTGGATGGCGGACTCGGCGACGATGTCGTTCGCGGAGGCGCCGATAACGATCACCTGCAAGGCGGCTTTGGCGGCGACTTGATGTTCGGCGACGACGGCGATGACGAGATCATTGGCGATCCGATCGACGTCGCTGGCGGTGCTCAACTCGCCGATCGTGAAGACGACGCGACCGACATCTTGCCTGCTCCAGACAACAACGACGTCATCGAAGGAGGTGACGGCGACGATGAAATCCAGGGCATGCTCGGCAACGACATCGTGCTTGGCCAAGCCGGCGATGACGAAATCGATGGAGGCTCCGGCGCGGATGCACTCGATGGCGGCGTCGGTGACGACGTGATGTCTGGTGGTCTCGGCGGCGATGTGCTCTTCGGTGGCGAAGGCGACGATGAACTGCACGGACAACAGGGGGTTGATGGCATCGCCGGCGGAGACGGTGATGACCTAATCACCGGCGGTGCCGACTCTGATTGGCTATTCGGCGACGCTACCAACGGTTACCCCGACGGCTATTCCGATCCGGAGCAGTATGCTGCGGACTTTGCCGACACCGGTTCTGGCGATGACCGCATCGAAGGCGATGGCGGCGACGATCACATCTTTGCGGGAGCCGGTAACGACGACGTGAGCGGCGGTTCTGGCGACGACGACATCCATGGTGGAGCCGGCAACGACGAGCTGCACGGAGACGCCGGACACGACTCGCTGTTTGGCGACGCCGGAGTCGATCTGATCCACGGTGAAGAAGGAAACGACCGGCTGTTCGGCGGCGACGACACCGACTTGCTGTGGGGCGACGCCGGCAACGACTACTTCGACGGCGGAGCGGCCGTTGACGTGATCTTCGCGGAGGGCGATGGCGAGCAGTTTATCGACTTGGTCTGCGACCTCGACGACGAGGATGTCAAGCTCATGGACCCATGGGACGAACTTGGCTGCGAGGAGGACGAAGCCGTGTTGTAACGAAACAATCGCTAGAGCCTAAAACGCCGGGCGGGACGAGCCTTGGGTACCACTATAAGCAAGTGGTCTCGCACCTCCCCGGCTGCTCTAGCGAGGAACTACGAAGCGAGAGCCGATGCCTGAGGCTTGAGGGGTGGTTGGTCCCGGGAAGAGCCAGCCACCTCTCTTTCGTTTCTTGGTGGGAATTGCAGCCGCGCTCCGGCTTCGTTTACTGGCCAAGTAGGTTCGCCGCGCGTGACTTCGAACACCGCTGGTTTTCGGCTTAAGTCACTTTCGGCGAAAGTGACCTACTTTCAGGCTTCAGATTGTGACAGCTCGATCTTGTACTTCGGCCGCTGCTTCATCATGAGGGCGGCGTGGCTGTAGTAAGGATAGACGCTCCACTCAACGCAAGTGACCAGATCAGGTTTTCCATCGCCATCGAAGTCGCCAGGCCACGGATGCGGGCCATGATTCGTAATCCGAATCGGTTCGCCAAAGCATCGCATTGCAGTTGGCGGCGCAAACACAGGATCTGTCTTCGTACCGACGTTCCGAAGCAGGTAGATGCTGCCACCATCTTTGGTCCCATTGTGCGCACCCGCCACGCTATAGATTAGATCCTGCAAGCCGTCCGAGTCCCAATCGACCGCCCGAAACGATTCCGTCCAGTGAGCACGGCGATCGACAATTGCATCAGTGATGTTTCGACCATCGGACAGTTTTAGCACTCGGTCCTTGCGAAGGTGGAGTATCGAGTCTTGATGCCGGTATTGAACGAAGAGCGTCGCCACGCGCGTGTGGCCGTCATGGGTTACGAGATCGATCAAGCCGTCGCCGTTGAAATCAGCTAGTGCCGCCCCAGTTCGCCACAGGAAAGGACGTTCCTTTTCGTAGGGATAGACGCCGTTGTTCGATTGAGCATCGATCGCGCGCGTGGCAGATAGCCGGCGAAGCTCGTCAGAGTCGGGGAAGTCGTCGCACAAGATCTGTCGCCTCAGTCCGAACTTTGGCTCGGCGCGTGTGCCAACATTGCGGTACCAGAACACGCGGTTCGTTTCGTTCGGACAGACGAGATCCCGCAGGCCGTCCGCATCCCAGTCGATGAAGTCCGGGTAAGGATACCCCATGTCGTGCCAACTGTTTGGCTCTCCAAGCAGTTCGTTGCGGACAAATCGAATCGGTTCGCCGTCGGCCAAGATTCGCTTCGGTTCGCGGAACGCAGGCCGCTCGCGTGTCCCATCGTTAATCACGATTCGCGGCCAGCCATATCCACCACCAATCAGGAGGTCGAGATCACCATCGTCGTCCCAGTCGCACAAACAAGGCCACGCCTGATCGCTGAGCGACATGACAGCGGAGACCGATTCGGCTCGACCAATCCGCTTAACTCGGCACAGCGGCGGCTTTGCAGCAAGCTCAAAGAAGGACAACTCCTGAAACGCATCGTGCTGAACGATAAGACCAGACTGATCTTCGGTACGCCAGACTGCGACGGATGAGACATCCGGCACGTCAACATCTTCCAGTAACTCCTTTTTACCGAACGTCGGCGGCGTCCCTCCGAGATTCCTGCGCCAGGCCACTGTGTAGAAGTCGGGCTGAACCGAGTCAGTTCCTTGCAGGCAAATCGAGTCCGACCGATCGTCTCCGTCGATATCAAGAAAGCATGGCTTCCGTCCGGCATCCAGCTTCACCGCCTCTGCCCCACGGAAGGGCCATCCTGCCAGGTTCTCATTACGAACATACTCGCCATCGACGACGAGATCGATCGCTCCGTCGCCATCCAGATCAACAGCCCGGCATGCCTGCCACGTGGAAACGGTTGTCGTTCCTGCTGGCTCAAACAACGGCAGTCCACCAACATCGCGCCGTCCGTTGTTCAGGTAGAACTCCGCTGTCTTGGTACCGCGGCGTGTGATGACCAGATCAAGCCGTTCGTCTCGATTGAAGTCGGCAAAGTCAACGGCCATGTAAGTGTGGCTGAAGAAGTGTTGTTGCTTTGATTCTGCAGCAAGCGCATGTCGCAGCCGACTCAGGTCAGCAAATTCGAATCCGGTGTCATTGCCAACTCGCGGGTAGCAAACGATTCCGTCCCAGGGCCATCCCGGACGATAGGCGTAGTTCCACGTTCCCGTAAGGTCGAGTCGGCCATCTCCGTTCAAATCGTGCAGTCCTGGAGAATACGGAACGGCAATCGGCCTCAGTTGCCGAGCGTTATAGCGGAGCAGGTCTCCAATGCCGATCTGCGGTGTGAACTCTTGCGGCTGTAACGGAGGCCACTCGGCACTCGTTCGGAACCGAATCTCGAACACGGTGTGATTAGCATCGGCGACGACGAACTCGATTCGGCCCTTGTTGCTGTAGGCAAAGTCCTCGGTCAACGCGCTGGGGATAATCTGAGCGGTCGCAACGTTACGTACTTCGATCGAATTGGGATCAAGAACGCCCGGCACTCCCGCCAGCCGAATCAGCTCTGCAAAATCGATTGTGGGATCGAGAGGCGTGTTCTGATACGAAAGCGGGCTCGTAACCGAAAGCCGCACTCGCACTGTATGTTCCGCGCGGGATGACGACGTCCAAAACGTGATCACAGCCACCACCGATACAACAACGCGAAATACGCCTCTCACAGACTTAAGTCCTTTAGCGCGATCCGGGTCAGACTGACGTCCTCTTTGTTGATTGAGTAGGCGACGTACAGCGTGTCTTTCCATTCGATTGCATTCGGGTACTGCCATCCATCGAGTTTGTGCTTGCCGTCGTATCGCCGCTTTGTCGGTTCACCGCGCAGAAGATAGGCACGATCAAAGAGAACGCCGTCTTGGCTGAGTGCGATCGTCAACAAACTGCGGTCGAATTGCTTCGGCATAGCGTTGTTGATGATGTATGCCATCCCGTTCGGCAGGTTTCCGGCGGATGTGCGCGCGGTGGAGTCTGGAAAATCAGTTTGCTTTGCGGGAGTCCATGTCTGACCGTTGTCGGCGCTTGCGGAGGCGTGGAGGTAGCCACTGTAATTACGTAGCGTCGCGACAATCGTTCCGTGACGTCGCGAGTAGAAACTCGGCTCCGTATAGCCGAACAACTTCAATTCGGGTGGCTCGATCGAAGCGACTTGCCAACCCGCGAGGCCGTCACGGTCATCGGTGTATAAGAATTGCATCCGCTGCTTCTCACGTGCCTCGCCGACGCATTCTCCCGCCAACAACAACCGTCCGCTCTCGAGTTGCCGTGGCCCTTCTATGAAGAAGCCACTCGCGATTTGCCGTGGTGGACTCCAAGTTCGGCCATTGCTCGAAGTCCGAGCCATGAGAGATGTCTTTGGATGGAAGTTCTGCCCCCCCGTTGCTGTGTAGTAGGCAACAAGCTTGTCAGCGGCCACGTGAAACCCGGCAGCAACACAGATGCCTTTGCCTTGCAGATGATCAGTGAGCATCGCAGGCTTGCTCCAAGAAACTCCATCGTCGCTCTGGCTGTAGAGCACTCGTTGCCCGGGAGCATCCTCATCGACGAGCCCGTTCGACCACATACAGTAAAGTCGATCTTGGAACACGGCTAGATTCGGATGATGGCAAAACTTGTGTTTGTCATCGGCAGCTTTGTACAGCAGCGTGTGCGTTCCCTTTGTTTGTTGCAGCCCAAGCGTCTTTAGATTCGCCGAGTCGAACAAGCCGGAGGCGATCCGAAATGGTGGCTTCGTCTCCTCGGATCGCAGCGGACACACGCCTACCACCATGACGGCGAACGCTATCATCGCTGATAGTCGTCGGACTCCTCGTGTGTGTGTCTTCATGATGTACTTCCTGTCGTTGCCCGTTTTAGACGGCGACCCAAAGTAGGTCACTTTCGCCGAAAGTGACTTCAATCAAACGACAATCAGGTGGTTTTCGTGGTCACGCTCGGCGAGCGTGACCTACTTTGTTGCGCTCTCTAACTATTTGAATCTGATCTTCGCCAGGTAGACGCTCGTCTTGCCCTCATGCGACGAGTAGTAGCTCATCCACAGCAAGTCATCGTGCCAGACGAGTCCGGGATAACTGCAATCGCCGCCGCTGGGCAACGTGAGCGCGGGCTCATAACTATCTCGCGTCATCCGTGCCAGAACGGTCGTGGGTTTTCCAGCGTAGCGCCGACCGGCGGCCCAAAGGCTTCCGTCGGGCAGACGGATGAAGTTCGGGCCGCCGATGTTCTCTTTCATCTTGGTCCAGGACCAGCTTGTGTACGGCGGACGGCTTGTGCCGATCCAATGTGGCCGGGTCAATGCGATCATCTCGCCGTCAGGCATGAATCGCACCGTTGTTTCGCTGGCGTTCCAAGTACTGTCCGGCAAACGAAACTCCGTGATCCACTCCCAGTCAAGGGCGTCACGGCTGCGGTACAACATCGCTCGTCGCGGGTCGCGTCCTTCACCAAGCTTGCTGACACTCCACGCCCATTCCTCTTGCCAAGTCACACGCCACAACCAATGGTCTTCGGCCAACAGCTTCTTCGGTTTTGTCCAGCCGCGACCGTCCGTCGAGAAGCTGGCGCGCGGTGCTCGCGTGCCGTACGGATTCCCTTCACTGTAGACACTGCCGCCCATAATCAACAGCAACCGACCGTCCGGCATGATTGAGAGCTTGGGGTCCCGTAAGTCAACTCCTTCTTGTTCGACAAGCCCGGCCGAGGTCCAGTCATCACCATCGGCCGAGACGATCACCCTGACCTTGCCATTGCTGGGTCCATGATCCTTTGCTTCGCGAAAAGTACACCACCACTGGTCACGAAAGCGAATCAAATCGGTAAAGGCATTGTGTTCGCCGCGATCCCATATCTTCTGGACCGAAACAAGCTCCGGCTCCGCTGCGTTCAGAGGCAAGGGAACTATGCCAAACAAACAGAGTGCAGCAAGCGATTTGAAGAGACTAACAAACATCGCATTTTCCTGCTTGCTACGTGATGATTTCATCGATAACATTCCCGCCGATGTCTGTCAGGCGGCGAAGGCGTCCCGCGTGTTGGTATCGCAACTGTTCGTCGTCGAGGCCGAGGAGATCGAGGATGGTGGCGTGAACGTCGCGGATGTGAATCTGTTCGCCGATGCCTCGCAGGCCGAACTCATCGGTTTCGCCCGCCGAGGAACCACCCGTGACGTTACCACCCGCCATCCACATGACTAGATTCCACGAGTTGTGCTCGCGGCCGGGATTCTGTCCCATCGCTCCATTGACGAACGGAGTGCGGCCCATTTCCGACGCCCAAACGACAAGAGTCTCTTCGAGCAATCCTCGCTCTTGTAGGTCGGTCAACAACGCGGCGACCGGCTGATCGACTTCTCGCGAATGCCTCTTCATGCGTCCTTGAACGTCACTGTGATCATCCCAACTGTGAACACCGATCTGCACGCCATGAACGAGCAGCGTGTGTCGAACGCCGCTCTCCACCAACCGCCGAGCAAGCAAACACTGCCGGCCAAATCCCGCCGTCGCCGAATCGTCGAGACCATATAGGTCGCGCGTGGCTTGCGTCTCGCCGGAAAGGTCAACAAGCTCCGGCGCTTCACTCTGCATACGGAAAGCAAGCTCGTACGCGCTGATGCGAGCTTCGAGTTCGCTGTCGCCCGGTCGCGTTTCGAGATGTTTACGATTTAGCCAGGCGAGCGCGTCAAACTCGCGACGCTGCTGCGCCGTTGAAACGCCTTCGGCGCGACGAAGGTTTAGAATTGGTGCCCCTTCGTGCCGCAACAACGTGCCTTGGTATGCCGCAGGCAGGTAGCCGTTACTCCAAACCGCTGCACCGTTGACCGGTGCTCCGCGCGGATCTTGAATGACGACATATCCGGGCATGTTACGATTGGGCGAACCGAGACCGTAAGTAACCCACGATCCAATCGACGGGCTGCCGTGGAACTGACTGCCTGTCGTTACATGCAGCGTCGATGGACCGTGATTCTGGTTGTCGGTCTTGATGCCGCGGATGAATGCCAATTCGTCGGCGTGCTTTGCCAGGTGCGGGTACAACTCGGAGAACCAATGACCCGACTCACCGTGCTGCTTGAACTCGAAGGGACTGCCAATGGCAGCATGCGGAAACGACAGACGGCCTTGCAACTCGCCAGAGATGTCGGGGATTCTCGGCAGCGGTTGGCCGTGAACCTTCTTCAACTCTGGCTTGTATTCAAACGAGTCATGCTGACTGACACCCCCCTGCATGAACAAGAATATGCAGTGTTTGGCCCGGCGCGGCAGATGCGGCTGCCGAATGGCAAAGGGATCGGGTGAATCGCCGTCGGCCCGCGGTTCGTCGGAAAGCAAGCCGCCGAGCGCAAGCGCCCCGATCCCGTTAAACGCTAAACGCAGGAAGTCACGTCGCGGTGTTGAGTTCTGTTGATCGACTCCCCGAGTCGAGAATTCACGACTCGGAGAGTCGTGCAACTGTGGTTTTCGATTGTTGAACACTCTGCTTCCTCACTCAATGCCTTCTCCGGGTGCCTAGTGTCGAGCGTAGCGAGCCTCCAGCGGTTGAAGTTCCGCTCTTTCTTAGCCGCGGAGCGGCGACATTAATAGCCCCGGGCGTAAGCCCGGGGACGCTGGCACAGAGTTCGCCCCAAGCCCCAGAGGGGCGATATAGATCAGCGCTGTTCGTCTTATGTCGCCCCTTCGGGGCTTTCGGCATTTCTCTTGTCCGTTTTCCGGGGGTTTACACTGGCCTGGTCAAAAAGAGGGGGTTGAGAAATTTGGGTTGTTTTGACATTGAAAGACTGTTGCGCAACTTCGTAGTTCTTGGAATTGCAAAAATCACCAAGAGCGAAGAATCGCAACAGTGGTTACATCATGGTACGCAAAGGTCAAGGAATTCAAGTCGCCTTCGTACGTCGTAGCAGCTTTTCTGTTGAGAAGCCGCGAGACACAAGGGAAGCAGAATCGGCGGCTGCGAGATGAACGAACTCCAGGCCCGGCTCGATCAACAAGCACGACAAGGGCGACAGCAACAACAGAACATCAACACCTGGAAGCAGCGAACTGCGGAGCTTGAGAAACAACGCGACGAAGCGATGCGCTCGCTCAACCTGCCGGAGGATCGGCCGCTGGGAACGCACGGTTATGGAGCACGCATGATCTCGCTGTCGGTGAATATGGCAAGGTCCGTTGCGAGGTGCCGAGCGAGTGCTGCGTTTGGTTTTTGAGTGGCTCGGTGTGGAGCAGCAGACGCCGACGCGAACTTCGATACGCAACTGGCTACAGCGACTTGGAATTGCCGATCTGCAACAACCGCCGCAGCCGAATGAGGACTTGGTCGTGATGCTCGACCACTCCAACCAGATTGGAACCGAGAAGGTGCTCGTGGCGTTAGGCGTGAATGCTTCGGCTTTGCCTGAGCCGGGAAAATCCTTGAAGCATGAAGACGTTCGCGTGCTGGAAGTCAAACCGGGCAACCAGTGGAAGACCGCCAACATGGAGTAGGAGTACGAAGCACTTGCGGATCGCCATGGAACGCCACGCGCGGTGCTGGTCGATGGAGCGGTGGAGTTGCGGGAGGGTGCGAAGTGCTTGAAAAACAGGCGGCCCGACACGATCGTGCTGCGCGACTTCAAACACTACGCGGCCAATGTCATGAAGTCGCTCGTTGGCAAGGACGAACGTTTTCAAGAGGTCGGAGGCAAGATTGGCACAACGCGTTCGGCCATCCAGCAGACCGAACTGGCTCACTTGACTCCGCCGAGTCCCAAGCCGAAAGCTCGCTTCATGAATCTGGCTGCGACGATTCGCTGGATGACGATGATCGCTTGGCTGCTAAAGAATCCTGAGGCCCAATCACGGGAAGGAATTAGCGACCCGCGGATGCAAGACAAGCTTGGCTGAGTGGCGGACTATGCCGACGATATCGCCGTCTGGCAAGAGTGCCAGGATGTGGTTTCGGCGTCCGTCACCTTCATGAACGAGCAGTGTCTTTTCAAGGGAGCGGCCAACGCCTTGCGAAGCGAGATCGGCGATTCGCTCCAGTACGGCAAGAGCCAGACCCTTGCCCAGCGTTTGATCGACTTTGTGCATGATGCGGAACAGCAACTTCGTGAAGGCGAGCGACTGCCGATGAGCACTGAGATCCTTGAATCGGCGTTTGGTCTCTACAAGCAGTTGGAACGCCAGCATTCCAAGAGCGGCTTCACAAGTCTTCTCGCCTGCCTCCCGGCGTTGCTCAAACCGACCACCCCTGGAGCGGTCGGCGTCGCGTTTAATCGCGTCTCCGCGAAGGACGTGCAAGCGTGGATCAAAAAACACTTTGGCTCGAGCGTCACCTCGCGTCGCCACTCCGCCTACGCCGAACACAAAGCCCACCTCAAGAGCGCAACCGTCCAACCAGCAACGACCTAGAGAAAGTTACCAGCGCAGCCTGGGGGTGAGATTCCCCCGGGCTACTCGACTCGTGATGGGCTTCGAATACCGAGCGGATGCCGAGCAGTTTCAACAGGACTTGCGGGAACGTTTCCGCAAGTTTGCCTTGGAGTTGCACTCCGACAAGACGCGCTTGATCGAGTTTGGGAGGTCCGCCGCTGACAACCGAAAGCGTCGTGGCGAGGGAAAGCCCGAATCGTTCGACTTCCTCGGTTTCACGCATGCGTGCGATCGATCGAGAAACGGACGATTCATCGTGCTTCGGCAAACGATCGCAAAACGTATGCGAGCGAAACTAGCTGAGATCAAAAATCGAACTCAGGAGACGCTTGTACCACGCCACCCCGTCTATGGGACGCTGGCTACGCAGCGTTGTACAAGGACACTTCCAGTACTACGTGTGCCCCGCAACCAACGGAAACTCAACGCTTTCAGATATCAGGTGCGACGTCTCTGGCTCCGGTCGCTACGGCGACGGAGCCAACGTCACCGAACTACTGGAGAGCGTATGGACCGACTGGCTGCGAAATGGCTCCCACCTGTGAGAACTCTTCATCCCTATCCTGAACAGCGTCTGCGCGTCATTACCTGAGGTAGGAGCCTTGTGCGGTAGTTCCGCTCGCAGGGATCTGTGCGGGGGGGCGCCGGATAACCGGCGTCCCTATCCGCGACCGCGCTGCGACCTCCGCTGAGAGGCCGAGGACACTCGCTCCGATGCCGTTTGGGCTGGAGCCGTCGCGCGCACAATACGCCGTCAATCGAAGGTATTTAGGGACTCTTTTTGACAAACCTTGGTGCCATAACCGACACCGCTCGATGCTCAGAGGCCGCCGGGACTTGAGCGACGTCGCTCATCGCCGCATGGTACTTCAGCGAATCCGCGAAACGCCAATTTCTAGGGGTTGTTTCCTACCGGCGTTCTGATGGCAACAATGGGAGCGACACGACGCCTTGCGGGGAAAGTGCAGAGCAAGCCAGCGGCGAAGCGTTCGCAGTGTTTGACGTCGGATTCGATTCATCCTAATCATCGAGGACACTCATGTCGGAGCGAGTCAAGGACAAGGTAGCGATCGTGGCTGGCGCAGGGTCGATTGGCCCGGGGTGGGGAAATGGCAAGGCGGCAGCGGTGCTCTATGCGCGTGAAGGTGCGAAGGTGTTTGCCGTTGACCGCAACCGTGCGGCAGCCGAGGAAACTTGCCGGATCATTCGCGTGGAAGGCGGCGAATGTCTGGCTTATGAAGCGGACGTTACGAATTCGGATGCCGTCAAGTCGTTCGTCGCCGAGTGCCTGAGTGTATTCGGCCGCGTCGATATCTTGCACAACAATGTGGGGATCCCGGAAGTCGGTGGGCCTGAGGAGATTGACGAGGAAACCTGGGACCAACAATTCGCGCTCAACGTCAAGAGCATGTATCTCACCTCCCGGAACTGCTTGCCACAGATGGTGAAACAGGGCAACGGCGCGATCGTTAACATCTCGTCGATCGGATCGATTCGTTACTTTGGCTACCCGTGTGTTTCCTATAGCGCTTGCAAAGGCGCCGTGAACCAACTCACGCAGCAGATTGCCATTCAATACGCCGGCCGAGGCGTGCGCGCGAACAGCGTGTTGCCCGGGTTGATGCATACGCCGCAGATCGAACACTACGTCAGTTCGGGCTACGACGGCGACGTCGAGGAGATGTTGCAGCAGCGTCATCAGCTAGTACCGATGAAGCGCATGGGCGACGCCTGGGACGTCGCTCACGCCGCGCTGTTTCTAGCTTCCGATGAAGCCAAGTACATCACGGGTGTGCAATTGGTCGTTGACGGCGGGATCACTTGCAAGGTGACTTGAAAGTAGATCGCTTTCGCCGGAAGTGACTTCAGCCGAACGAAAACCAGCGGTTTTCGAGGTCACGCTCGGCGAGCGTGACCTACTCACACCTTGAGCTCGAGCTTGCTCGCTTTCCCTGAGGCAAGATTGGCGCAGTGCTCGTCAAAGTTCAGCATCTCCAACAGGCTCACTCCACGCGTCATTTCCGCGATCAGGTGGGCTTCTTTTCGCTGGACTTCTTCGGCGATCGGGACCAATGCCGTGAACTGCTCGACGGATCCCACGACCACGCCGTCGTCGTCGCCGAACAGAATGTCTCCCGGACTGACTGTGACGCCGCCACAGGTGATGGGAACTTGAGTTTCAAACAGCCGATTGCTCTCTCCAGGCAGGCAGGTCACCGACCGCGCGTAATATGGAATCTCCATCGAACGCACCACGGCGGTGTCGCGACACGGCCCGTCATTCACGATTCCGGCCAGACCCTTGCGCAGCGATTCGGTCGGAAACAGGTTTCCTGTCACGGCCTTGGTGCTGTCTCGCGAATCAACGACGAGAACCTCTCCGGGCTCCGCATCGCGAAGGCCCTTGATGACGGTTAGGAAATCGTTGTGGCAAACGACAGTATGAGCTGGGCCTACCAGCTTCAAGCCGTTGCGAACAGGTCGAATCGCCGGATTCATGACACGCAACTGGCCCTGGAGCGATTTGTTGGCATCGCAGATCGATGCCGTGTCGAGTTTGAGTAGCTGTTGACGAATTTTGACGACGGTCATGGGTTTATCCGGGGCCGAGGATGCGGAATGATGGAGTGACGAGACATAGCCAACTCCTCACATTATCTCAACCTTCACATCCTTCCACTACTCCACTACACGCTCGCGGGCGTCGGTTTCTTTTGGCGAGTTGTCTGACATAATGTGCGGACGGCTTTTCCACAAATGAGAGCGAATTGTGAATATCGGTACGCTGCTCACGACGTCCGCCGCATCCCGCCCCGAGAATTCAGCGATTGTCTGTGGTCCGCGCAGAGTGAACTATGAACAGTTCAACGCACGCGTCAACTGTCTGTCGAACGCTTTGCGGCGACTTGGCGCACGACCACACGACAACATCGCGATCTTGATGGTCAATTTCCCGCAGATGTTAGAGGTGATGTTCGCCGCCTTCAAAGCCGGCTGCGGAGCAGTCCCCATCAACTGGCGGCTCCATCCGAGTGAATTCGCGTACATCATCGACAACGCGGAAGCCACCATACTGTTCACAACTGCGGAGTTCGACGAGCAAGTCAGCCAGATTCGGCGCGACCTGCCACGCCTGCGGCATATCATCACAACAGGGCTCGCGACTGGCGACCTGCAGGATTACGAGGCCGTGCTCGCCGCCGAATCGGAACACTTTGCCGACATCGACGTCGCGCCGGACGACGTGGCCTGGCTGTTCTACACCTCGGGGACAACGGGTGTGCCGAAAGGCGCGATGTTAACTCACCGAAACTTGTTGGGAATGACGAAACGATTCTACTCCGATATCTGCCCGGACTTTGGCGACGATGAAGTTGTTCTCCACGCCGCACCGTTATCCCATGGCAGCGGACTCTACGCATTGCCTAATATCGGTCGAGCAGCAACGCACGTCTTTCTGGAATTAACGTCGTTCGATCCTGACTCGGTACTGGAAACGATTCAGTCGCAGCGTGTGACGAACCTGTTCGCAGCTCCCGCCATGATCAAGCGTTTGGTTGACTGCCCGGCGATCGATCACACCGATGTCAGTTCGCTGAAGGCTTTCGTCTGGGGCGGGGCGCCAATGATGGTCGAGGATTTGCAGCAGGCCATCACCAAGTTCCCAAACATGGTTCAAATCTACGGACTTGGTGAGACACCGATGACCATCACGTACCTTCCGCGACGGGACCATGTTCTGGGCGGGAGCGACGCACAAACGAAGCGGCTCGCCTCGGCCGGCATTCGAAGAACCGACGTTGATGTTGCGATCGTAGACGGCAACGACTGTTTTCTGGCCGTTGGCGAAATGGGCGAGATCGTGACTCGATCGGACGTCATGACGAAGGGTTACTGGCGCGATCCGGAAGCCACCACGGAAACGTTGCGACGTGGCTGGCTGCACACGGGCGACCTCGGCTACTTCGATGAAGATGGCTACCTTTTTCTGATGGACCGCTCCAAGGACATGATCATTAGCGGTGGCGAGAACATTTATCCGCGCGAGATCGAAGAAGTGCTTGCCCAACATCCAGCCGTGTGTGAAGTCGCCGTGATCGGCGTGCCGGATAAGCAGTGGGGTGAAGCCATCAAGGCAGTCGTCTCTCTCGTCCCTGGACAAGATGTCACGGAAGAAGCACTGATCGCGTTCTGCAAATCTCGCATCGCCAGCTACAAAAAGCCGAAGTCCGTGGACTTCGTCGCCGAGCTACCGAAGAATAACTATGGAAAGATCGTCAAACGCGATCTGCGTGAGCCTTATTGGCGAGGCCATCAACGGAGTATTTGAGCATGGCTGCTTTACTAACGCGGCAGGCTGCCGGAAAGTAGGTCACTTTCGCCGAAAGTGACTTCCACCAGAGAAAACCAGCGGTGTTTCAGGTCACGCTCGGCGAGCGAGACCTACGTCTGCCGCCGAGGAGCGATACGAATGACCAAGAAACGCAAACTGGGCCGCGGTGTGGCGATGGTCGGCGCCGGTATGTCGCCCTTTGGAATGTTCGCCGATCGGGACTCCAAGGACCTGGTCATCGAAGCGTTCCGCGAGATGGTCAACTCGGTCGATAAGGGGTTCGAACCGAATGATCTTGATGCACTGTACCTGGGCAACTTCACAAATGACTTCTTCGTTCAGCAGTCGCATTGGGGGGCCATCTTGGTCGATGCACTCGGACTCGTGCCTAAACCTGCGACGCGAACGGAAGGCGCTTGTGCCTCCAGTGCCCTCGCCTTTCGAGAGGCCGTTTTTGCGATCGCGTCTGGATTCTACGACATCGTTCTCGTTGGCGGATTTGAGCAGATGTCGAAGCAATCGACCGAGCAGGTCGCCGAGGGACTCGCGCTGGCTGCCAGCCCTCACGAGCGCCAAGCGGGATTCACCTTCCCCGGAGTGTTCGGAGCGATTGCAACGGCTTACTTCGATCGCTACGGAGCTTCTCGCGAACACCTGATGAACGTGACGATCAAAAGCCATGACAACGCGCGTTTCAATCCCAAGGCTCAACATCAACGGTCAATCCGCGAGATCATGGCGTCCAGAGTCGAGAAGGCCACCAGCAAAGGGGCAGCGATCCCAAGTTGGAAAGACGAAAAGGAGTTCCTCGCCGATCCGAAAGCCAATCCGGTTGTGGCGTGGCCCATGCACTTGTTCGACTGCAGCCCGATTAGCGACGGAGCGGCGTGCCTGTTGCTCGTCGGCGAAGAGATTGCTACGTCGTTTACCGATACGCCGATCTATGTCCGCGGGCTGGGACAAGCCAGTGGTCGCAGTCTGCACGCCGCGGAAGATCTGACTTCGCTCGAAGCGACGCGGTCTGCCGCTGACGAAGCGTATCAAATGGCGGACTTGTCACCCGGCGACATCCAGTTTGCCGAGGTCCACGACTGTTTTTCTATCGCGGAGATCCTAAGCATTGAGGATCTCGGCTTCTTCGCTCCCGGCACGGGATTCAAAGCCGTCGAGGAAGGACTAACTCGGTTGGATGGCCCCAAACCGATTAACACGTCGGGAGGTCTCAAGTGTAAGGGGCATCCGGTCGGCGCGACCGGTGCCGCTCAGCTTATTGAAGTTTGGCAGCAGTTGCGGGTAACCGCCGATCGTCGCCAGATTCCAGCGGGTGATTTGCGTTTCGGTGCCGCCCAGTCGATGGGCGGGACGGGTGGCACGTGTACGTTTACAATTCTGGAAAGGCGGTGATGCATGACTGATCATGCCATCAATGACCACACGTTCGCCATGCTCTTGCAGCAAGGCAAGCTGCAGGGTTCAAAATGCACGGCCTGTGATGCTGTTTTCGTGCCGCCCCGCAGTTTATGCCCCAACTGCCATCAAGCAGACATGCGGTGGGTCCTGATGGCTGGCACTGGACGACTTCTCGCCTTCACGTGCATCTCGATTGGCCCGCCTTGGATGGTCGCACAAGGCTACGACCGCGACCATCCATATTGTTCGGCGGCCGTCGAACTCGATGAAGGGCCGCGTGTCGTCGCGCGGATCGAAGGCGTCGATGCGGAACATCCGGAAAGCATCCAACTCGGAATGCGGCTTGTTGCACAACTCGGCGAGCGCGGCGAGAGCGACGACGCGTCCGCGTCTCTGGTGTTTACACCCGCATGACGTGTCAGTCGCTTCAACACAGGAGACGCAAATCATGTCGCAGACACTGACGGAACTCCAGCAGAAGCAGATTCAGCAAGCCGAAGAACTTCTCTTTTCCGAACCGCAAAAAGACGGTTTCGCGAAAGATCTCTTTCTGGGTAAGTTTCGCAGCCAATCGATGCTGCCGTATCCGAAACTGCCGGACGACATTCAGAAGTTGGGCGACGAACTTGTGGTCCGGGTCCGTGACTACTGTCAGAGCCATATCGATGCGGCGCGCATTGATTGTGAGGCCAGGATTCCGGACGATGTTGTCGCCGGACTCGGTGACCTTGGAGTCCTCGGTGCGACCGTTAGTACCAAACATGGGGGACTTGGCATTTCGCAACAAACCTATTGCCGCCTCGTGGAAGAGGTAGGTGCGCATTGTGGTTCAACCGCCGTCTTCGTCAACGCACATCATTCCATCGGCCTGCGCGGCCTGGAGTTATTCGGCACCGACGAACAGAAGGATCGCTGGATGAAACCGCTCGCGACGGGTCAGCAAATGGCCGCCTTCGCGCTTACGGAACCGGAAGCCGGCTCGGACGCCTCCAACGTGCAGACGCGAGCGGAACCGAGCGAAGACGGCAACGGATACATCATCAGCGGTGAAAAGCGATGGATTACGAACGGCGGCATTGCGGACGTGTTGACGTTGATGGCACGCACACCCGATGACGAGGAACTGGACGGCCGCATCACGGCGTTTCTGGTGACGCCCGACATGCCTGGGTTTGAAGTTGTCGAAGAGCGGATGGAAAAAGTCGGCATTCGCGGAACAGCGACCGGTCGGATGCGTTTCACCGATATGTACGTTCCCAAAGAGAGCATTCTGGGCCCGTATGGCGGTGGTCTGCGTGTCGCCCTAACCGTGTTGAATTTCGGTCGCACGACGTTTGGTGCCAGTTGCACTGGCGCTGCGAAGTTCTGTGTGGAACGTATGGTACATCGCGCCAACAACCGGCGTCAGTTCGGAAAGACGCTAGGTGAATTCGAACTCGTGCAGTCTAAGCTCGCGGAAGCGGCGGCCGACACGTACTCCATGGAAAGCGCGACCTATCACACAGCCGCGCTGATTGACAGTGGCGCGAGCGATTACATGGTGGAGACAGCCATGCTCAAGGTCTTTGCCAGCGATACGTTGTGGCGGATCGTGAATGATACGCTGCAGGTGTGGGGCGGAGCAGGATTCTTTACCGACCAGCCCTTCGAACGCATGATGCGCGACGCGCGGCTGAATCTGATTGGCGAGGGTGCCAATGATGTTCTGCGTTGCTTTATCGCGATGGTTGGTCTGCGTGGACTTGGCGAACAACTCCAAGGTGTGCAGAAGAGGCCGTGGACAGCGGCTAAAATGCTGAGGTTTGCACCGGAGGTCCCGTGCCGACACGCCCAACTGGAGCCCTTCGCAAGGCAGCTTGGCCAGCAAGTCGCCAAGTTCACATGGGCAGCTCAAAGGGCGCTGATTCGTTATGAGGAGGGAATTCTGGATCGGCAGTACGTGCAGGCAGTTCTGGGTGATGTGGCGACGGAGTTGTTCACGGCCAGTTGCGTTTATTCGCGTCTTACTTCGTTGTTGAGTGACACGAAGATGGAAAAACAGCAACGCGACCGTGAGCTGCAAACCGGCATCATGGCGCTTAAAGTTGCCCATCGCAGGAACCAGGAGCGATTAGGTCAGCTAAAATCGAATGACGATGAAGCGCGAACAAGAACGGCCGCGCAATGGCTGGCATTGGAAACGCGCGCTTGATATGGGAGGTCGTATGTAACGTTCTCAACCTGAAAACGCGAACGAGAAAGGGGACTGGCTCCATGCCCGCAAAGGCCCGAAATGTCGGTTAACGATAATGGCACGGTGCCAGTCCCATTTTCACGACTCCCTTTTCAGTTTGTGTAACGTTGGAGTTCGGATGCACGCAACTGGTAGAACGAAGAACGTCCACACGGTATCGCAACCTAGCAGATGTACTTCATGTCGATTTGATCAGCACGGCAGTCATGTCATCTTCCTGCCGGCCCGACAAAGAGAAATCCCGAACATTGGCGAACAAGAGGTCGATAATGTCCTTGGCCGGGCGAGTTTGGTACTCGTTGATCAACGCCAGCATGCGGTCAACGCCGAACTGTTCGCCGCTGCGTGACGCGGCTTCCGTTATGCCGTCCGTATATAGAATCGCCATCTCTCCCGGCACCATCACAATCGGTTCACTCGTTGGTACGGCTTCGTCTTCGCGCACGTTCAGCGGAATGCTCGTGGGCTCGAGCAATCGCGACTCTCCCTGGCCGTCCAGCAAGTACGCGCGTTGTCCGGCATTGGCATAGGTCAGCGATCGCTCTTCGGAATTGAGTTTGGCGAAGAACAGCGCCACCAGTCGTTGTTCGTTCGTCGCGGTCGATAAGAACGCGTTCGTCCGCGACAACATCTCGCCGGGATCGTCATGGGCAATCGCCAGAGCCCGCAGGAATCCTCTCGTCTGGCACATCATCATGGCTGGGCCGAGCCCATGCCCGCCAACATCACAAACCACAACTCCAGTCGTACCGTCGCGGATCGGAAAGTAATCAAAGTAGTCGCCGCCGGCTGCCGATGCCGAGACCGAATGGCCAGCGAGATCGAAATGACGTGCATGCGGAGCCGACTGGGGACGCAAGCCGTCATGGACCTTCCGAGTAACTCGCAGTTCGATATCGAGATGGCGTTGAGTCGTGATGTCGAGCGCCATCCCAATCGACCCGGTGACTTGTCCATCGCGTTGCCGGAACGGTTGTAAGACAACTTGATAGATCCGATCGTGACTGTGGATCTCCAATACTCTCGAAACACCCGCGACCGCCTCTTCGTGCGCATCAAGCAACGCGCTCGGCTCCTCAACATCGAACAGGTCAGTTGGAGAAGTCGCGGGATGGCTGCCCATTTCGCGTTCGACCTCGGCAGCCGTGCCATAGACGCTGGTTACATGCAGATGTGTGTCCGTCGTCCAAAACATGCAGGGCAACTGTTCGGAGAGCAGTCGCAAGTGCTCTTCCCGTTCTCGCAGGACCTGTCCAGCGCGATGCCGCTCAATGGCGTAGTGAACGGCACGGATCATCGTGTGGTCACTATCAAGCAGTTTCACAAGGTAATCCTGGGCCCCCTTCTTGACCGCGGCCAGAGCGAGGCTCTCGTCGTCGAAACCGCTCAAGATGACAATCGGCACGCCGGGTGCATGGTGCTGGACAGCCTCGAACGTTTCCAAGCCGCGACTGTCGGGCAGCGAGAGGTCGAGCAATACAACGTCGAACGTCGTTACTGTTAGCCGCTGGATTGCTTGGGCCAGGCGGCCACAATGTTCGACCTGGAACTGAGCCTGCGGCCATTCACCGAACATCCGCTGGATCAGATTGGCGTCGTGCAACTCGTCTTCGACAAGCAGCACCCGGTAGTTCTCGGCCATCCAGCTCAAGGCCCCTGCGCGGTAAAGAAGAGTCTGGTCTTGAATCACTCTGGTTGTCTCGGTGCCGGCTCACGACACGCGTTTGACAAATCGAAAGGGACAACGCGATCTTACTTCAGGCCGATTAACACATTTACTATGCGTTGCTGAGCGATTTCTGTCGCAGAATCTGACGAAATCGGCGACCACTCTGCTCGGCCTACGAACCCAACGCCGCGGTCCCTTCGGCAACGAACGCCTTCTCATAGACGGCGACGACTCTCGACAAGCCGACGTTCAAAGTGTCACTAGGTTGGAGCGGCGACTCACAAACGGGCGAATCGTTCACCAGAATGCCATGCTTCGAACCGAGGTCGCGGACAACGATCACACCATCAATCATTTCCAGTTCACAATGGCGACGACTGACCCAACGATCATCCAGCGTGATATCCGCATCGGGGCTACGACCGATCACCAAGGGGAATCGATCGACTACAACCTCCTCGGGCTGGTCCCTGTGGCGATATACAGACAGGCGAACGCTCATGACGAGTTACTTGCTCGTTAGAGGTAGGCAAAAAGGTTGGCGGAATCAAGGTGGGAGGTCGGTGTGACTTTAAGATCGCGATCCGCCGGGCCACTAACTTCGTAGCCATGTAGTTTGACTCTTTGCAGTTTCCAGGTCAATCCCCAAAACAGCCGTCGAGTCTCTTGCAATGCCGTGTAGTGACGCATCGCTGTGCATAAGTGCTGCCTCTGGGAGAGGATTCAGCCCCTGCGGACCGCGGATTACTTGACTGCTTGCGGGGCCCAGCTTTCAGTCCAACGCCAGCATCGAGGAGTCAGAAAGCCTGTCCGGCATTCAGTTTGGAGCGAGAGGCTCGAACGAATCGGAGACCGCTAGTATTCCGTCGCAGCTCAGTTTTCGGGTAGCGAAGCTCGCCAAGAGCTTCGGCTCTTCCCGGTATTGGCCGAAAGTCTTGGCGACTTTCGCTACGGCCTACCCGAA
>PBSM01000196.1 GCA_002726245.1 Planctomycetaceae bacterium
CGTCTCAAGTTCACCGATAGTAGCCTTTCAGTCACGAGTCCACCGACACGGGGTCGGTGGTGAAATGTGGGTAAGGACAAGCCTTCCAAGGCCATCGTACAGGTTTTATGAAAGTGCCACTTTGAACCTCGAGCAGTATAGCAGGCCGAAAGGAAGTGAACGCGATCGAACCGCGTATCTAACTACCGGTTCTGCGTCCCGACATCAGGCGGGTAAACTGAAGGAAAACGGCCAAGATGCCGATCCCTGCCAAGATGCTCTTGGCTTGATCGGTCGGAGTCGATCCGAGGATGGCTTTCCAGTCGATCCGCATCTTCTCGTTCGCGGGTCGATTGAGGTGATCGATAGTGACAGGAATCCGCGACACGCCGCGATCGGGTTGCCGCTCGAAGAGTGGTTGTGTGCACTCGGGCGATGAGGGAGTTGTGGATCGGGGCGCGCCCTGCCAACGTGCTTGGTCACGCGGCGCGGGGACAGAGACCATGACTTCGCCGCTCGGTTTGTCGATGTGATCGATCGCCGGCCAAACCGACTCTACGAAGTAACGCACTCGCCCGCAGTAACTGCCTGAAGTCGTGCCGCCTGCGGCACCGAACAGCACGCCAGCCAGTTCGCCTTGATCGTTGAAGATCGGGCCACCCGAATCACCTTGTCGAGCTTGGGCGGATACTTCGACCATTTCGTACGGCATGTTCATGCCAGGTGCGACGTACTGCGTGCAACGCCCTGTCGCAGCGCGGAAGTCGCCGGCCCCGTAACCTGCAATTGTGAGTGAGTCTCCGGGACGTGGAGTGCGGCGAGAAATCGGAACGGGCGCAGCGTCCGGCCGCCAGATCAAGAGGGCAGCCAGGTCCCAGTCTTCATCCACTTTCGCAACCGCGGCCGCCGAGCGGAAACCGCCGGGAAAAGCAACGACAATCGACCCGCGTGCCTCACGGATCACGTGCCAATTCGTCACGACCAAGCCATACTCGCCTCGCACTCCGACAAGAGTCCCCGAACCGTGCGACATTGCCCCCGGCTCAGCCGCGCTAATACGGACGACGCTGGGATGCGGCGTCTGCGGTGCGGAGTTGATGCCGATGCGCTGGCGAGACGGATAATAACTCGAAGCGACTCGCGGTTCGGTGGCCGTGTTTTTGGCTTGAGATGCAGCCGCATGCAGAGCTTCCCACGGAACGTCTGCGCCAGAAACGTCTGCGGTACCTAGTACTGAGTACTGAGTACTAGTATTCCATCGCAGCTCAGTTTTTGGGTAGCGAAGCTCGCCCAGAGCTTCGGCTCTTCCAGGTATTGGCCGAAAGTCTTGGCGACTTTCGCTACGGCCTACCCGAAAGCTAAGTCGAGACGAAGTACTAGGCCATCGACTAAGTTCTGATGGATGTGCGGTTTCGCCAGCCGTTGCCGCTTCAACTCTAGTACTCGAAAGCAAACCAACAAGTAACAAGCCTGAGACAACTCGCGCAGCATCCAGCACAGAAGCCGACCGACGAACGATCGCCCGAGCCGTGCTAACTCGCAATTGCTTCCATCTGGAACTCAACGAGGTTTCTCGCGACGGATCATCTCTTGGCATTTTATCATTTCGAGCAGCTTCTTGCGCAACTCGTTCTTCTCTGGCTCATCATCTGCCTGCTTGTGTGAACTATCAACGTGCGGTGCAGGAGTAGAGTTGCTCATGTTTCCGATCAGGCGGCGATGGGTCTGCCGCCTTTCAGGTCCTCATGTCGTTCTGGGAAATCGTGTCCGTTGTTGTACTGATCCTTCAGCTCCTGCAAGGTTGAACACAGGGCTTCTTCGGCGAGTTTTGTCAGCGTCAGCCGCACGGGATTACCCGCCAAGTGCACGACGGCGTCGCGCGCTTCCTCCAAGAGGTCTTCCGGCAAGTAGAGAGTTGCTCGGACTTTGGTTGAGGTTCGACGGGATCGCATCAGTCTGTTCCTGGTTGATGACTAATGACTAGAATCGACCCGCTGACACACCTATCATCAAACGTATGACGTTTCGCGATAACGCTTTCGTGACACGAGCAGACCGCACGAGCCGCGAGTGCTGCCTAGATCGCCTAACACGTACGAGGAGTTAGGAATCACTTGGACGAAGCGAGGTGCCAGAAAACGCCGTATTCGAGCATCTTCGCGGAAAAGGTAGTCTCGGTCCGCATTTACTTCACGGATCACATCTGAGATAACGTCCGCGTGTCCGGCACTAAGTCGTTTCGCCCGCCGACACTGTTCTCGCCATAATCTCCATCCGCTCGCACCGACAAATGACTCTCCGCACGCTCGTCATCGTTTCGCTGTTGGCCGTCACTGGTATTGCCACGCATTTGTGCGGCCGGCAAGTTCCTAAACGTGCTTCGAAGGAGGGACGAAAGCTGACTTACCCAAACACGCACCGCGCTGATCACATCGACGACTATCACGGCACTCAGGTTTCTGATCCCTACCGCTGGCTAGAAGATCCGGACAGCGACGAGACGAAAGCTTGGGTGACGGCTCAGAACAAGGTGACGTTCGGATATCTCGAGCAGATCCCCGAGCGGAAAGAGATTGAAGAACGGCTGACCGAGTTGTGGAACTATGAGCGTTTCGGTTTGCCACGTAAACGCGGGAATCGATTGTTCTATACGCGTAACGACGGGCTGCAGAACCAGAGTGTGTTGTATGTCGCCGATGGCCTGAAAGCGGAAGGGCGCGTGTTGCTGGATCCGAACAAGTGGTCCGAGGATGGAACGGAAGCACTGGCCGGTTGGGTACCGAGCGAGGACGGCAAGTTACTCGCTTATGGGATCGCATCGGCTGGCTCGGATTGGCGGCAGTGGAAGGTGCTGGATGTCGAAACCGGCATGGAGCGGCCCGACCATCTGAAATGGGTCAAGTTTTCCGGAGTGTCGTGGATGAAGGACGGTAGCGGCCTGTATTACAGCCGTTACGACGAGCCGGAAGAAGGCGAAGCGTTCACCGGCGTTAACTATTACCAACAGCTCTTCTTTCACAAGCTCAGCGAGTCGCAGGAGAAGGATACGCTCGTTTATGAGCGGAAGGACGAAAAGGAGTGGGGGTTTGATGGCACCGTCACGGAAGACGGAAAGTATCTCATCGTCTCTGTCTGGCGAGGGACAGAGCGAAAGAATCAAGTCTTCTACAAGGACCTAGCTCAACCAGACGCCGAAGTCGTCGAACTGATCTCGGGTTTTCAGTTCGAGTACGACTTCATTGGCAATGAAGGCTCGACGTTCTGGTTCAACACGGATGATGATGCACCGCTACGCCGTGTGTTGGCTATCGACGTAGACAAGCGCGCTCGCGATGACTGGCACGAACTGATTCCTGAAGCCAAGGAGGTGCTGCAAGGCGTGGGGCTTGTTGGCGATCGGTTCCTTGCACTGTATCTCAAGGACGCAGCGACACAGGTTCGAGTACATGAGGTCGATGGCAACCACGTGCGCGATGTCGAGCTGCCGGCGATCGGATCGGCAGGCGGCTTCGGCGGGAAACGTTCAGATCAAGAGACGTTTTATTATTTTTCCAACTACACAACGCCAACCACGATCTATCGGTACCAGATTGCTGCCGGGAAGAGTACCGTCTTTCGGCAGCCGAAGGTCGCCTTCGATCCGGAGCAATATGTCACCAAGCAGGTTTTTTGTGAGAGTTGGGATGGCACTCGCCTGCCGATGTTCATCACACACAAACGCAATTTGAAGCTGGACGGATCCAACCCAACCATCTTGTATGGTTACGGTGGCTTCAACATTTCGCTGACGCCTGGATTCTCCGTGACGAATCTCGTTTGGCTTGAGCGAGGAGGGATCTACGTCGTCCCAAGTCTCCGCGGTGGTGGCGAGTACGGACGCGATTGGCACGAAGCCGGCATGCAAGAGAAGAAGCAAAACGTCTTTGACGATTTCATCTCGGCGGCGGACTTCTTAATCGAGAAGAAGTACACCTGCTCAGAGAAGTTGGCCATTCGCGGCGGCAGCAATGGCGGATTGCTCGTTGGTGCGGCGATGACGCAGCGGCCGGAGCTGTTCGGAGCGGCGATACCCGCGGTTGGCGTGATGGATATGCTTCGCTATCACAAGTTCACGATCGGCTGGGCCTGGGTATCGGAATACGGCTCGTCGGACGATGCTAAAGCTTTCAAGAACCTGATGTCTTACTCACCGCTTCACAACTTGAAGCCGAACACACGATATCCTTCTACGATGGTGACAACCGCTGACCACGACGACCGCGTTGTTCCGGCTCACAGCTTCAAATTCGCAGCTCAACTTCAGCACAGCCACGACGGCGACAATCCCGTCCTCATCCGCATCGAGACCCGAGCCGGCCACGGCGCCGGCACTCCCACCACCAAGCTGATCGAGGCGTCAGCAGATGTGCTTGGGTTTCTCAGCGCCGAACTTGCCCGTTGAGCCACCGTCCGCTTATCTCACGCTCAATCGATGGCTTTCGAGTCAAACGTATACTGGAAACATCCCCAACACGCGTGCGACCGTTGCCGTCGGAACCTGACAGCACAGTGAGAGAGATAACCAGCGAGCCCAGCTTGCAATCTCGAATGCCTGTACTATTCACTTGCCGGTACAATCAAGAAACGTGTGAACTATGGCGACATTTGTCATCAGTACTGGGTTATTCGCATACTTACCAGAACGAGCCCTGCCGCCGATCCATTTCAAGGGGTGAGATGAATTCGTCGGATCCGCAACGGCGAAGTCAATCGATTCTGATCGCGCTCGTTCCAAGGCTGCTTCGACAGTCTCGCTGGACGCTAGACACGTCCGCGACTTCGTGCTCTGTTTCGTCGAGTAATCGCTTTAGATCCCGAGTGGCTTCGATTCCGTCAGCGGCCTCGTGCACCGAACTGTCTCGTAGGCTAGATCGTCAGCGAAGCCAAAGGATGAGAGGAGTGTTGATGAGTGCTTGCCCGTAAGAGCATCGAGCGCCCGGCAGTTCGCCGCCAGAGCGAAACCACCGCGGAAACTATCGATGTCGCCAACGCTGTCGGAAAAGTACGGCACGATTCTCGCAGTAATGCCGCCTCCAATCGCGCGCATCCCTTCCCGGCAAAGTAGAAGAAGAGGGCACTCGTGCAAAGCAAGCCCGCCCCCGCCCCAGACGTATTCAGAAACACATAGCCGTACAGGATCGCCGCCGCACCGGGCAGCAGTACGAACGGAGTCAAGAAGACGGCGGCCCACAGCAACTGCGTGCGCCGCATCGCTCTGAGTCGATAAGGAAAGCCGCAATAGTACTTGGGTGATTCGGTCGGCATGGGTTCGATCAGCCCCAGTGATGAGCGACGCACACATTGACTGCCAGACGTTGAGAATCGGAGTTGCGCATCTATGGTGTTGCCGTCGTCGCCGACGTGGAAATGGCTGGCCGATCTGGCACGTCTAAGTCGAGGTCGAACCCGGCCTCATAGATATCACTGTACGTTCCGAACTTCCCTCCGTCATCTCGGCCGTCCGGGCCAACGCTGTACAAGACGTACGCATCCAGAGTGCGACGAAAGATGAGTGGATCGTCTGAGTACGGATCGATGGGTACGCTGGAGATGTAGGTGGGACAAAGCTCATCAAGCGATTCAGGCAGACCCCCTTGTTCCTTCTGGAACCCTCGGATGGCAAATTCGACCATCAACAATCGCAACATCGCGTCTCGCTGAAAGACCGCTGACTCGTAATAGGGTGCGAACGAATACTCGTACGCTTCCGTGCTGGCCAGGACGATGGGGACTTCTCGCGAAAGTGAATGGCGCCACATGTAAGCGTGCTCACTCCACGCGACGTCACGAAGAATCACTGACTTGTTGCGTTCTCGCTGCACCTCAATTGCTTCTAGTTCCGCGAGCAAGTGCGGAAGTTCTGCCACCGAGATTCGATGGCGATTCCGGCTGATCTGATGAATGCCGGTTGCATCGACTGCAAGTCCAACAAGTGACGTGATCTTGAGGCCACCGTCGTGTTGCGTCGCGCCCCGCCGTATGTTTGCCATGCCGTATGCGGCTGCCGTGTCGTACTTTTCGGACGCTTCCATCGCAAGACTTTCGTTGTCGAACATTCTGGCGACACTGCGCATGAAGGTGAGATAGTCCATCAATTCCATGATGTAATCGGGCCGTCCGTCTCGTTCCGGGTCTACCGCGATATGGGACGGCGTCTCCAGAGCTCGCATTAGTTCTTGATACCCTTTAACGACGGTGTCCGCTTTCTCCGCCCCGCGTCCGAACTCGCGAATGTGAGTCGTTGAAGATTCCGATGGGTTAATCCGGACCAGCTCTTCCACAGCAGCCAATATTTCTGCGTAGCCATTCGGTTCCGACGACACATACACCGGGAAAGGAACCACCCGCAACATGCGGCAGTATACGACCGCGAGCGGACCATATACCGCAAGGCAAACGAGGAGCAACGCGAGCCCAGCGAACCTTGCGTCAGATGCATTGCGAATTTTACGCTCCGTGCCAACAACGAATATCGCACCAGCAAGTAGCAAATACACGGCCACGATTGTCATCATCGAAAGTAGAGTGAACGCGAACAGAAATCCGGTGAATGTTGCGGGCCAGCCATAGAGAACATCGACCGCGACTATCCAGTCACCGAGTACCCACGTGTGGAGAGCTGCGGCGCCGACGACGCCCAGGGTCAATACAACTGCCGCGATACTCCATCCCCGGTTCAGCAGCACAAAACAAGCAGCTGCAACAGTCACCAGCACCACGCTCAGAGCCGTTCCCAACATCCCAAGCCACTCCAGAATCAGCGGCTTCCCTCTCGTTGACGCGACGATCAGAGAGATAAGACCTGCAATCACCAGGACCATCAGCAAGTCATCAAGTCCGAAACGGAATCGGAGTTCAGATGGCGAGAAACGTTGATGGACCAGTTCACTCGCTTCGATAGATGTGCCATTCCGACGTGACCTGAATGCTACAACGACCGGTGCAATCGCGAGCGTTCCGAATGCAACCCACTCATACCAACTCGGCCGAGCCGGAGAGTCAGCCACGTCCTGAGTTCGGCCCCACATAGGCCAACGAGAGTGAGACCGCGATCACCAAGCAGGTGACAAAGCTCACTCGCGCACCAACGGAACGACTCGCTGACTGGTGGACCGCCAGAGCCGGACCGGGCATACGGCGGACCAAGGCCATCCTTATTAGCGCTGCCGTCGCAACAACTAGAAGAAGCAACGCCGGCTCATATGCTCGGATTGGCAGAAGTGCAACGATCGCCAGTACAACAGTCGATACTCGCGCGAAGCAATGGCGCCGACTCAACGTCGTCCATATGCACAACAACCCGACCGCCGCGATGCAAAACGTCATCGCCTCGGATAACACGCGTGCTTCGGCAGCGCCTGCATTTGGCCAAGACATGAAAGCTCTGTTCAATCAGGAGAGTGCGGGGTTCGGTTTTTGTCTCAAGTGAGTGGGTAACTCAGCAAACGTCCGGACTCGAGATTGTAACCCGCGACCATATCCATGACAGATTAACCGAAATCGATCGCGGACGCCTTTCGCTCGCGGCGAAGTCCGCCTATCTTGAGCTATCCCGCCAGTTTCTTGTGTAACATCATGTCATCACCGCCACGCCAAACAGCTTCCTTCTTGATGCAACGCTTCCGCGAGGTCGGGCTTGAGCCCGATAAACGGCGCGGGCAGAACTTCTTGATTGATCTGAATCTGCTTGAGATCCTGGCGGATGCCGCGGATCTGAGCGAGCGCGATGTTGTGCTTGAAGTTGGGACGGGGCTCGGATCGCTGACTGCCTTGATGGCACCGCACGCAGGCCACGTCATCACCGTCGAAATCGATAAGCACTTGCAGCAACTAGCGATGGAAGTGCTGCATCCATTCGATAACGTGACGTTGCTCGGCCAGGATGTCCTAAAGAACAAGAACAACCTGCATCCGACAGTGCTCGAAACAATTCACTCAGAGCTCGGCAAATCTCCAGATCGACAGCTCAAGCTTGCGGCGAACTTGCCGTACTGTGTCGCGACACCGATCATTTCGAATTTGTTATCGACGCCAGTGACTCCGGTATCCATGACGGTGACAATCCAGAAGGAACTAGCTGACCGCATCTCAGGCAGACCAAACACAAAGGATTACAATGCGCTCAGTATCTGGTTTCAATGCCAGTGCCGGACCGAGACGCTCCGTGTCTTGCCACCATCCGTCTTCTGGCCGCGTCCCAAAGTCGATTCGGCCATCGTGCAAATCGTTCCAGACCCGGAGATGCGTTCTCGAATTCCTGATCTCGCGTTCTTTCATTCGTTTGTCCGAGCGATGTTCTTTCATCGACGGAAGTTTCTTCGTAGCGTCTTGCTGAGCGCGATGAAGGATCGCCTGTCGAAGCCTGAGGCAGACGAGATCCTAACAGCCCAACAACTTGGCCCTGACGCTCGTGCTGAGCAGTTGGACGTTGATCGTATGTTGGCTCTGTGTGAAGCAGTTCGGCAACAAGTCGAGCCACAACACCCCCCTACTCCGTGTGAGGGCTAATGTGAAGATTCTGGCGTCAGCTTCTCTCATACAGGTCGGTTGATTACACTGAAAGAAGTTCAGTCGGTGCTACTCTCATTTTCCCATCGACTGTTTGGGCGTTTGTTTGGCATGAAGCTGAGACTGTCATGAAGTTCTTGGAAATGACCGGAAAAACGTTGGCCGAGATTATCAGCACAGACGAACTGCATAGTAACAGTCTTGAGGCGGCCGGTGTCGAAGACCATTCGATCGTACGAGTCAACGAACATGGCGACATCGAAGTCCGACGCACTGACCACTGGTCGGTGATTGGTGGATTACTCGGAGACTATGCGGATCGGGTTCGTGAGAAGACAGGTCTCGATTGGGCGTAGCCTATCGCTCGCAACTCAACCCGTTTGACGGCCAGCCGGCAATATCTTGCTCTTGTTCGTTTAACCGCAAGCCGGAGGCGTGCGCTTCTCTCCGATACGGAAGCGCACGCCTCCGGCTTGCGGTTAAACGAAATGCACAGATTCTCACCGACCACGGTATAGACGAGGATCGCGTGGATTTGATGTGGAGGGTTACTCTACGTAACTTCTTCGCGGGAACTTAGCCTCCAGTAACCGCATGGCCTCAGCAAAAGCTGCTTTGTCTGTCACCGAGGCAACCACATTGCGAGTCTCATCAGGATCGTTGCGGTGATCGTACAGTTCCTTCGCCACGACCTTTCCGCTACGGAAGTCTCGCCACTCCGTGTAACGATAACGATCGGTGCGCATGGAGCATCCCATCGCTTCCGGCTCGCCCTTGTAGTAGGCCGGTCGCGGATGTTGAGTGTACGCGGCGCGTTGAACTATATCGGTGGGTACATCGAGCACGCGGCTCAAGCTTGTCCCATCGAGTTCTTGGATGGCGGGCAGGCCGCACAATTCGACGAGCATCGGATACAGATCGAGTAACTCAGCCAGTTCGCCTGCTCGAGCACCACGTTGTTCGGCCGTCACACTGGGAGTTGAGATGATCAGCGGCACGCGCGCGTCCAATTCAAAGTTGGAAGTCTTGCACCAAAGACTGTGCTCGCCGAGATGAAGCCCGTGGTCTGACCACAAAACCACGATCGTCTTCTGCGTCAGGTCGAGTCGCTCCAATTCGGCCAAGACTTTTCCAACTTGAGCATCCAGATAACTGATGCCGGCATAGTAGCCGTGACGCAGCTCTAATACCTGCTTTTCAGTCAGCTCACGCCCGTTAGAGCCAAGCAACTCGCGACCGTTGTGCAACGCGATCTTTGGCCCGTCGATGGGCGGTTCGGGATTCGTCGGCAACGAAAGCTTCTCGCGATCGTACAACTCCCAATAGCGTCGTGGCGGATTGAACGGCAAGTGTGGCTTCCAAAAACCGACGGCCAGAAAAAATGGCGTGTCTTTGACTTCGCTCAATGTCTCAACCGCGAGGCTGGCAATCCGCCCATCGAAGTATGCCTCGTCCGGCACATCGCGATTTCCGCAACGCGGTGCCTTGCAATGTTCTCAGGTAAGTCGCCGACGACGATCGGTTTGTCCGAGCCGTGCGCCGCGTAGTGCATGACGGCGGGCACGCTCCATGACTTCGGGTCGCCTTGGATATTCTGCCGCCAATTGTGAAAGATCTTGCCGATGCCTTGTGTGAAGTAGCCGTTGTTCTTGAAGTGCTGAGGCAACGTCACGATGTTAGGAAAACGCTCGCGGAAGTGCGTCGGCAGATCCCAAATCCGCAACGAGTCCGGACGCCGTCCTGTCAGTAAAGACGCGCGTGACGGGTTGCAACCGCCTGCTGGCAGTAAGCACGATTGAACAAGACGCCTCGGGCTGCCAGCTTATCGATGCTTGGTGTCAGAGCTGGCGTGTTGCCATAACACCCCAGCTCAACTCGCATGTCATCAACAGCGATGAACAAGACGTTCGGTTTGTCGGCGGCATACCCTGCCGACATTAGCCCAATCAAGACTACAGCAAGCAGGCTGTGCCACATTGCTCGTTCGATCATACTCCAACAACCTTGCGCCATGCCTGTGCCATCAATGAATGCCCGGCCAACGATGGATGCACGCCGTCGCCGGCCCAGTAGGCCGGTTGCGTGCCGGCGGCCACCGCCTCATCGAACATCGTCTGGAATGGCACCCATAAGGTCTTCGCACTCTCAGCCACTCGCTTCGCCGCCGTGCGGCGTTCGCCGAATTCCGGGAACCAACTGTCGTTGACCGCACCGCATCGCAGAACAAAAGGCTCACAGATCACGATCGTTGTCTCCGGAAGAGCCTTGCGTGTCCGCTCCAACAGCGCAGCAAAGCCTTTCTCATAAACTTCAACCGTTCCATCGTAACGTCCTGCCAGCTTGTGCCATATGTCGTTGACTCCGATCAGGATACTGACAACAGATGGCTTCAAGTCGGTGCAATCCTTATCCCAACGTTTCTCCAAATCTGGCACCTTGTTTCCGCTGATGCCTCGGTTGTAGATATCCAACCCGAGCTTGGAATGATCCCGCAGCAACTCGGAAGCAATGGAAAACGGATAGCCAGTCCCCAACGCACGCGGATGGTTTGGATTGCCCTCGGCCCGGCGGTCGCGCCCGGCATCGGTAATCGAATCACCTTGAAGCAGGATCACGTCATCCTTTTTCAGCTTCAGCGCTTCCGCTGCACGCAACGGCTTGGGGATGGCGGCGATGGCCGCGGTCACTCCAGCCGCGATGGCGGCATGCTCGAGGAGTTGGCGGCGAGAGAGTGAGTCTTTGTGATGTTCCATAGTGCTGCTCGCTCTAGGCATGAGAGTGGATTTGGTTGCCCCGATTTTACATCGCTTCACGACACAATTCGACGGCACCGTGAATCTACTAGATCCGAGTGAAGTTCCATACAACTGGGTCGCAATGCTTCGACACCTTCGGATTGCGCTCGAAGAGAATGCGTTGCGGCGGGTCTCCGCACACTTCGGCTTTCGCATCGTTGCCCCTTGGCGTCATCCTCGCCATCGTTTCAGGGCGGTTGGCGTTATGGTACGATGTCGTCAGTTCCCAGCAACTCGTTCAAAGCCCGGTTGGCAACTCGCACCGTGTACTTGCCGCGCTGATCGAAGTCATCGCGGTAGTTAAGCGCTTCCTTCATGGCGTGCAGAGCCGGACGAGCCATCTCGTCGATCTCATCGAGCGCGATGATCGCGTGTAGACGTTCCCATTGGGCTCCGTCAGCGAGGACTTTCGTCAGGACAGGCAACGCCTCGTTCGCGTGGTTCATTCGGCAGAGCGCGCGGGCCGCGGCAACTCGAACCACGGCAGAATCGTCTTGCAGCAGCTCGTGCATACGTTCCGCACCAACTGCTCCTTGTTTCGCCAAATTGCCGATGCCGATTGCTCCCCAATAGCGAACGGCTGCGTCTTCATCTCTGGTCGCCTCCAGCATCGCCGTCAAACCGGTTTCACCTTGGAGCGATAACGTTGCTGCATCGCGTACGCGTTCCATGAGAGTCTCGGCGCCTGACTGGCGAAGAATGGCGAAGCGGTTTCCGAACTTGGCTTCACGAATTGCGATCTCGGGTTCGGGGATCAAGCCGATATCTTTCGTTTCTAAGACCCAATCCATGTGGGCTCGCCGCATCTCCGCTAACCTGTCGGCATACTTCGGGTCGTCTGCAAGATTGTTGATCTCGTGCGGATCACTTGCCGTGTCGTACAGCTCTTCGACCGGCTTGGTTGGCTCCATGAACAGCTTCGCAGAGGGCGGCAAGTCACCGGCGGTAGCGACGCGACGGATCTCTCGCATCAGCCGTCCCTTCTCGGGCGTGTTCATGTACTGATAGTACGTCTTGAACGGTTCGTAATTGCGGATGTACTTAAAACGCCGGTCGCGGACGGCGCGGATGATGTCATAGCGTTCATCCATCCGGTCGCGTGCTCCGTAGACATACTTGCGGGCCTGTGGCAGGCCACTTCCAAGAAACGCAACGCCCTGCATATGCTTCGGGACCTTAACGCCTGCCAAGTTGAGGACACTAGGCCCAAGATCCATCAGCGATACGAGTCGGTTCGTTGTGCTGCCAGCGACCCCCGGAGCAAGCGGCTGGAACTTCTTCGGCACTCGCACAACCAGCGGCACACGCATTCCCGAGTCGTACAACCAACGCTTTGCTCGAGGCAAACCGACACCGTGATCGGACCAGTAAATCACGATCGTGTCTTCGTAGAGACCGTCTTCTTTCAGTTGCTCGATGATCTGTCCGACTCGCTCGTCCATCGCGGTGACAACATCGTAGTAGCGACCCCAATCGGCTCGAACGTCCGGCGTGTCGGGATAGTACGGCGGCAGAGTTGTCAGCGACTTCGGATCATGCTTTTTCACCGATTGCGTGACTTTGCGGTACTTCGCATCACTAGCGATTCCCGATTCGTGACACTCCGTGAAATTGAAGACGCTGAAGAACGGCCGATCTTTGTTCTTACGCTTGCGCCAATGTGCCTTGCCGCTCGACTCGTCCCAGGTCGCCTTTGGTTCCTTGAACTGATAGTCCTTTTTCGAGTTGTTCGTGCAGTAGTAACCAGCGTCGCGCAGATAGATTGTGAAGGGCGTTATGTGATCTGGCAGCTTGGCGGTGCTTCGCATATGCTGCGTGCCGATCGACGTCTGATACATGCCGGTGATGATCGTCGATCGACAGGGAGCGCACACGCCTGCTGCTACAAACGCATGCGTGTAACGAACTCCCTCCGTCGCGAGTCGATCGATATTCGGAGTCGTCGCATGCGGATCGTCATAGCAACCAAGGTGCGAGCTAATGTCCTCGCAACTCAGCCAGACGATGTTGGGGCGATCAGCGGCGAATGCCGATGGAGATGCAAGCAAAACAACAGCGATATACAGCACGATGCGCATGAGGACTCCTAATGTAGTCCCAACGCTCGGCGGCGGGACAAATACTCCGTCACGGAGTGCCAGAGCTACAAATGATCGACTACCGTCCCAAGATTCGGTTCATATTCTTCTTATAACCTTCGACGCCCGGCTGGCCGTAGGGATTGATTCCCATGAGCCTTCCTTCGACGACGGTCGCTAACATCATCATCTGAAAGAACTGCCCAATCGATGCTTCGGTGGTATCGGGCAGGCGAATATCAGTCGTCGGCCGGCCATCCTCGCGGTAAGCCTGGTTCGTTCCTTCGATCGCAGCCGTTATTAGCTCGGGAAGCGTTTTGTCGGCCAAGTCGTTCAACTTATCTTGATCGTATTCGCTCCTCCCAACCGACAGCGGGGCACAGCGCCAGTTGTCAACGATCAGATTTGTGATCAGCTTGTCTCGACGTCCCTCTTGATGTTGCTGCGCGCGCGAGTGCAGGTCGCGAGTATTAACGGTTGTCAGCGGTGTGGCACCGATCTCGGCCTTCCCGAGACTTTCGGCGAGAAGCTGGTCGTACCACAAACCAACCGCTTCCAGCGTCTTGGCCCAAACCGACAACACTCGGATTGTCGCACCTCGCTCTCGTTCCAACAGGTGCGACACGCCGACGTAGTCGAGCACAGCGTTTTCGCCGGGAGAGGCGTTACGGAAGTGATGACTCATCGCGACTGCGCCCTCCAGCAACTTCACGACGTTCAATCCAAGAATCGCGGCCGGCAACAAGCCAACTGCCGACAAGACGGAGAAGCGTCCTCCGACACCGTCGGGAACACCATACACCTCGCGGCAGCCGAGGGCTTCCGCGAGGTCAAACAGGCGACCGCTGCTTCCAGTCACCGGAACGACAAGATCGCCGATGAGGTTCGCCGCTTCGCCGCAGGATCCACGCAGAGCCGTCAGGAACTGGCGGAAGGCCCCCGCCGTCTCCAGCGTACCACCGCTCTTGCTAATCACCACAATCGCCCAACGATCATCAACGCCAGTCGCTTCCCTGCCGTTCCCCAGCAAACGCAACAGCCCTTGCGACGCATCGTTATCGACGTTATTCCCTTCGAAGTACATTCGTGGACGGCGGCCGCGATCGGCACGACTGAGTTCATTGAAGTACGGCTCGCAACACGCGTCCATCAACGCCCGCGCACCCATATACGACCCACCGATCCCAAGCACCAACACGCGATCGACTGTCTCGCGCAGCCGCTCCGCCGTCTTTAGAATCCGGCCCAGTTCGCTCTCACCGCGTTTGTCCTGATACTCGGCGAGCAATCGCTCCGGCAAATCAATGAACGCCGAATCAAGCGGCTGCTTTTCGTCTGGCACTTCCTCGCCGGAATGAAACAACTCGACATCCGCGAGCGTTTCCGTGCGGGCTGCTTCCAACTTTGCGTCTAATTCACGCAACGAATCCTGCGAGATCCCCGTTCCATTGATGATCGCCCCTGCCGGGTCATATCGCAGAAGAGCATCGTTGCTCATGGTATCTTCCTCTCATCCTGTGTGTCGGCGAATACCTGGAACATATCGCGCTGCGGGCCTGACCGCTATCGGTTGATAGAGTTGTGTGTTCTGCTCGCCTTCGTTGGAGTTCCGGCTTCAGCCGGTCCTTCGAAACGACCGGCGAGAAGTGGGACGGCCGAAAGGCGGCAGCCCAACGGGCTGTGAAGAGCGGTGAGACGCTAGTATTCCGTCGCAGCTCAGTTTTCGCGTAGCGAAGCTCGCCAAGAGCTTCGGCTCTTCCCGGTATTGGCCGAAAGTCTTGGCGACTTTCGCTACGGCCTACCCGAAAGCTAAGTCGA
>PBSM01000197.1 GCA_002726245.1 Planctomycetaceae bacterium
ATAAGTGGCGTAAGCTTCCAGCTTGCGAACCCGCATTATCGCAAGCTGGAAGCTTACGCCACGGAAAACCGGACAGTTATTTCCAGAACGATCCTAAGGTCCCCGCGCCGTCTGAAGCGAGACGACGCGTCGGGCGTCAGGTAACTTTAACAGATCCATTGTTCGCGAGCGAGCATTCGCCCTTCAGACTGGCCCAAGTTTGTGGCACCGCTCGTGTTCGCAGTATACTTAGCTCTGGAGTCCCGCATGACAACCTCGCACAGTCTATCGCCCGTGAATCGCCGCCAGTGCCTGGCACAAGCAGGTGGCGGTGCGGGGATGCTTGCGCTGGCAACCTTGTTCGGCAGTGACAACGCGTTCGCTACGTCGGACGAGAGCGGAGCGGCACACGCCCCACACTCCGAGCCACACGCGAAACGCGTGATCTGGCTGTTCATGCATGGCGGGCCAAGCCATATGGATCTGTTTGATCCGAAACCCGAGTTGATCAAGTACTCGGGGCAGCCTCTGCCGGACAGCTTCGGCCAAGTGATGACGCGTCGGAAAGTGGCGAAGAACGCGCTCCTTGGTCCCATCAAACCGTTTCGGCCTCGCGGGCAGTCCGGCTTGGAGATCAGCGACTTTCTGCCAAAACTCGCCGAGTGCGCAGACGACCTGTTCGTCATCCGCAGCATGCACGGCGACAGCGTGAACCACCCGCAATCCGTTTATCAGATGAACACCGGCAACATCCTGATGGGCAAGCCGAGCGTTGGCAGTTGGGCGGCATATGGGCTCGGCAGCGAGAATCAAGACATGCCGGCCTTCGTTGTGCTGCCCGATCCGAGAGGCGGGTTGAAGGGTGGTCCGCCGGCATGGGGCAGCGGCTTCCTGCCCGCGAGTTATCAAGGCGTCACGATGCGGCCAGGCGAAACGCCGATCCTCGACTTGAAACCGCAAAAGCAAATCTCCAGCAAACAGCAACGCAACATCCTCGATCTGATTCAGAAGTTCAACGGGGAACACGCGAAGCAACGCGATCAGGATGACGAACTGTCGGCTCGCATCGCGGCCTATGAACTTGCTTTCCGCATGCAATCCGCCGCGCCGCAACTTGTTGACGTCAGCAGAGAGACTTCTCAGACGCACGCCTTGTACGGACTCGACGACACGAAGACGAAGGAGTTCGGCCAGCGCTGCTTACTCGCCCGGAGGATGATCGAAAGCGGAGTCCGCTTCGTACAACTTTACTCCGGCGACACGGGCGGTTGGGACGCGCACAAAGACGTCCTCAAAAACCACGGAGACTACTGTGCCCGCACCGACAAACCAATCGCTGGCCTGCTGAAAGACCTCCGCCAACGCGGCTTACTCGACGACACGCTCGTCATCTGGGGTGGCGAATTTGGACGCATGCCGATGAGTGAGCAAGGCACTGGCCGCGATCACAACCCGTGGGGTTACAGTTATTGGCTCGCCGGAGCTGGCATCCAAGGCGGGCGTGCTCACGGCGCAACCGATCCAATCGGCCTCCGCGCCGCCGAAAACAAGGTTCACGTCAACGACTTGCACGCCACGATCTTACACCTGATAGGACTCGATCACAAATCGCTCAGCTTCTTCCACAACGGGCTCGACGAACGGCTGACGGGGCCCGGCGAAGCGCACGTCATTCGGGACGTGGTCGGATAACGGGAGATAATCTTATGCAAAACGAATTCAGCGCTGTTTTTGAGCAGGATGGCGATTGGTACATCGGCTACTGTTTGGAAGTGCCCGGCGCTAATGGCCAGGGCAAGTCACTCGACGATTGTCGCGATAGCCTCCGCCACGCGATCAAGCTGATCCTTCAGGACCGGCGCGAAGCGGCTGCACAGGGTCTTCCGACCGACGCTATTCAAGAAACGATCGACGTGGCATGAAACGAACCGCCTTGCTGCGTCACCTACGCCGCCACGGTTGCATCCTTAAACGAGAAGGCGCGAAGCACTCGCTTTGGACAAACCCTCAGAATGGAGCTACAGAGACCGTTCCCAGGCACACCGAGATCCCCGACAACTTGGCACGAAAGATCTGTCGTGGCCTCGGTATTCCGAAACCCTAAGCAAGTCGTATGAGTCGTTTTATCTCGATCGCGGTGATCTGCCTGCTTCAGCCTGTCCTGGGTAATAGTGTGCGCGCGGAACCGATCGTGGAGCCACTCATCACCGCCGGCGATCGCGACCACTGGTCGTTCCGCCCGCTTGAGCGACCTGCGCTGCCAACCCCGACGAACGACGAGTGGTGCCGCAACCCGATCGATCGCTTCATCCTCGCCAAGCGGCAGGAGAAACAACTCGCCTCTCAACCCGAAGCTGATCGCCCGACGCTCATCCGCCGCTTGTCATTCGACTTACTCGGCTTGCCTCCAACGCCTGCTGAGATCGACGCCTTCGAAGACGACCGCGCCCCTAACGCGTATGAACGCCTCGTTGATCGCCTGCTCAACTCGCATCATTACGGAGAGCGTTGGGCGCAGCATTGGCTCGATCTCGCCCGCTTCGCCGAAACGGACGGCTTCGAGCATGACAAGGTGCGGAGCGAAGCTTGGAAGTATCGCGACTGGGTAATCGATGCACTGAATGCGGACATGCCTTACAGCCGCTTCGTCGCGTGGCAACTGGCCGGGGATGAATTGTCGGCGACAGGGCAACCGCATATCGCGACGACTTTCTGCCTGTCTGGTCCCGACATGCCTGATATCAACTCGCAAGAAGAGCGACGGCAGAATGTCATGAATGAACTGACTGGCACCGTCGGCAGCGTGCTACTTGGTTTGCAGTTTGGCTGCGCCCAGTGTCACGATCACAAGTACGATCCGATCAGCCAAGCCGACTTTTATCGACTGCGCGCGATCTTCGAGCCCGCGGTTCACGTCACCAAGAATCAGTCACTAAGCGTGCTCAAGGGAAACGACAAGGTCCCCGCCAGCTACCTAATGATTCGTGGCGATTGGAGGCGGAGAGGGCCCGAGGTGCATCCTGCATTTCCGCGCATCGTGAATCCTTCGCAGGACACGGTCAAGGCAAACACACCGACTCCGAGCACCGGCCGACGCACGGCATTGGCGTCTTGGATCGCCCAAGCGAACAATCCGCTTCCCGCCCGCGTGATCGCGAATCGCGTTTGGCAATATCACTTCGGCGACGGACTGTCTCGCACGCCCAGCGACTTCGGCACGATCGGCGACGAGCCAACGCATCCGAAGTTGCTCGATTGGCTCGCGCGGGAGTTGATCGAGAACGACTGGAGTCTCAAGCACCTGCATCGCTTGATCGTCACTTCCGCGACTTATCGTCAATCATCTTCCATTCCGCAATCCGCAATCCGCAATCCGCAATCGATCGATCCTGGGAACCTCTGGCTATCACGTTTCCCGCGACGACGCCTCTCCGGCGAAGCCGTTCGCGATGCGATGTTCGCCGCTTCCGGTTCGCTTTCGACTGCGCGAGGCGGACGAGGCGTGATGCCGCCGTTGCCTGAAGAGCTCTTGAAAACGCTGCTAAAGAACCAATGGAAAGTCAACGAGCGTGAGTCGGATCACTATCGCCGCAGCATCTATCTCTTCTGCCGCCGCAATCTTCGCTACCCGATTTTCGATGCCTTTGATCGGCCCGACGGCAACGCGAGCTGTCCGCGGCGTAGTGAATCGACGACCGCATCTCAAGCGTTGCTGCTGCTGAACTCCGCTTTCTCGTTCGACGCCGCTCAGCGACTGGCCGGAACGCTGCTTGCCACGGACCCGCACATCAACGACGATACCTTGCGCGATCTCTTCCGCCGAGTCGTCGCACGCCAACCGACCGACGAAGAACTTCGCACCGTCGAAGACTTTCGCGCCCAGCAAACGAAGTTGCTCATCGACGAATCACGATCCGGTGCTGAACTTGCCCTCCCCTGCCCCACCGACATCGATCCTGTTGCCGCAGCCGCTCTGACTCACATCTGCCTCGCCTTGTTCAACTCCAACGAATTCCTTTACATCGACTAAAGTAGCCATCACGCTCCGCGTGATGATAGCGGTGCCGTCAAGCGACAATGCCAGTCAACCAACTTCCGATTTGAAACACGTTTGCCCCGCCGCCTTCCTCACGCGGAGCGTGAGGGCTACATTACATTGACTACCCACCGGAGATCCCCGATGCACGAATGCTTTCGCTGCGGTTTGCCTCTGGCCGTTGTTCTGCTCGTGTTTGCAATCTATCCCGCCTTCGCCGAAGATTCCGCCGAGAAGCAACTCGCCAAAGGGGTCGTCTTCCTTGACAAAAACGAAGACGGCAAGCTCAATGACGCCGATAAACGGTTGCCGGGCATCAAGGTCTCCAACGGACGCGACATTGCCACGACCAATTCCGATGGCGGTTACGAATTGTCGGTCGATGATGACGACATCATTTTCGTGATCAAGCCGCGAGGCATGCGGACGCCGTTGTCGAAGAACAAGCTGCCGCGGTTCTATTACATCCACAAACCGAAGGGTTCGCCGGACCTGCGATTCGCAGGCGTCAAACCGACCGGCGACTTGCCCGAGTCGATCAACTTCCCACTTTACAAACAAGACGAGCCCGAGCAGTTCCGTGCGATCATGTTCGGAGATCCGCAAGCCCGCGATACAAAGGAAGTCGATTACATCAAGCGTGATGTCGTCGAAGAGCTAATCGGCACCGACGCGTCTTTTGGAGTAACGCTCGGCGACATTGTGTTCGACGACTTGAATGTCTTCGAGCCGCTGAAGCAGACGATCGCGATGATCGGCATCCCCTGGTACAACGTCGTCGGCAACCACGACATCAACTTAGACGCCAAGCACGATCATCACAGCGACGAAACGTTCGAGCGGATGTTCGGTCCGTCGTATTACTCGTTCGATCATGGCCAGGTCCACTTCCTCGTCATCGACAATATCGAGTGGTTCGTTCCCGATGGAGCCGAGAAGGGCAAGTACCGCGGCGGGCTCGGCGGGGATCAATTGCGATTCATCAAGAACGACTTGACGATGATTCCCGAAGACCAGATGGTCGTCTTGATGATGCACATTCCACTAAACGACTTGCATAACCAGCGGGACCTTTATCGCTTGATCGAGAAGCGGCCTTTCTGCATCTCGATCTCCGGCCACACGCACACTCACGAACACCGCTTCATCACCAAGAAAGATGGCTGGGAAGGCCCGGAGCCTCATCATCACATCGTCAACGTCACGGTCAGCGGAAGCTGGTGGTCTGGCAAGCCCGACGATCGCGGCATCCCGCACACGATCATGCGAGATGGGGCTCCGAACGGCTACTCAATCCTCTCGTTCGATGGGACGAAATACAAACTTGACTTCAAAGCCGCCGGGTTCGCCACCGATTATCAGATGAACATCCACGCCCCCGACACGGTCGCCATTGCCGATCTTGCCGAGACGACGGTCTATGCAAACGTATTCAACGGCTCGGAGCGATCCGAGGTCGAGATGCGGATCGGTGACTCTGGCGATTGGGTCGCGATGGAACAGACCCGCGCGGTCGATCCCAACTATAAAGCCATCTTCGACGCCGAAGCTGCTGCCTTGGCCAAGAAGGCCGAATGGCGGAAGTTGTCGAATCCGCATCCATCATCCCATCTCTGGAAAGCCCCCCTGCCCGCACAACTTCCCGCCGGAACTCATATCATCCGAGTTCGCACGAAGGATCCTCACGGACGCGAATACTCCGGCGAGCGAAAGGTTGCTGTTAAGTAGCAAGAGTTATGTGACAGAAAGATAGAGGACAGAAACATGCGAACGTGCCGCATTCATCTTTCTGTCCCTAATCTTTCTGTCTAAGATGCGAACATGGTCCAAATCCGCTACACAGGCGATGCCCTTTGGGAAAGGATCGAGCGAGCCGTGGAGAAAGTAAAGGATCGCCTTCACCGCGTCACACAAGCTCTCGATGCTGCCAGTATTCCGTATGCCGTCATTGGCGGTAACGCGGTTCAGATCTGGGTCGCGCAAGTTGACGAGTCAGCCGTTCGCAACACCCGCGATGTCGATATCATCCTCAACCGCAACGATCTCGAAGCTGCCAAGGCCGCACTGGCCGAAGCTGGCTTCATCTATCGACACGCCGCCAAGGTGATGATGTTCCTCGACGGGCCCGAGGCGAAAGCTCGTGATGCCGTTCATGTAGTCTTCGCCGGCGAGAAAGTCCGCGAGGAGTATTACGAGCCCGTACCGTTGATCGACGAGTACGAACGGATCAAAGAAGTCCGCACGTTGCCACTTGAGGCACTCGTAAGAATGAAGCTGACAAGCTATCGCCGCAAGGATCAAGTGCATGTCCTAGACATGCTAAGTGTTGGCCTGATCGATGAGAGTTGGCTCGATCGCTATTCGCCAATGTTGCAACAGCGACTGCAAGAGCTGATTGACGATCCGGACGGGTAGGTCACGCTCGCCGAGCGTGACCTTGCGCGCTAGTCGGGTGGTCAACCCCAGGGGCCCGCTGATCGGGCACGGTCAGGATACCTCGCACCAAGTCACTTCCAGCGGAAGTGAGCTACTTGGCTCATACCAACACAGCCTCAACGACCCGCCCACCTATGTCCGTCAGGCTCTCTTTCCGCCCTTGATGGAAGTAGGTGAGGTGCTCGTGATCGAGACCCATCAGATGCAGGATCGTGGCGTGGATGTCGTGCAGGTGGACGCGATCGATAACGGCTTCGAAACCGAAGTCGTCGGTTTCGCCGTAGCGCGTGCCGCCCTTCACGCCAGCGCCGGCCATCCACATCGAAAAACCATACGGATTGTGGTTGCGGCCGGGAGCATCCTTGCCTTCGCTGAAAGGCATGCGGCCGAATTCGCCGCCCCACACGACCAAAGTCGAATCGAGCAAGCCACGTCGTTCTAAGTCTGTGAGCAGCGCTCCGATCGGTTGATCGACCTCCGCGCCATGCTTGCCGTGATTCTTCTCGATGCTCTCGTGGGCGTCCCAGGTGTCTTCGAGGTGCCCGCCGCCTGAATAAAGCTGTACGAAACGGACGCCGCGTTCGATCAATCGCCGGGCGACAAGACAGTTGCGTCCGAACTCGTCGGTAGGCTGTTGACCGATGCCGTACTCATCATGCGTGTCTGCCGTTTCTTTTGAAAGATCGACTGCTTCGGGAGCCTCGGCCTGCATGCGATAGGCCAGTTCATACAATTGAATACGCGACGCCAGCTCCGAACCACCGGGCCGCTCGTTGCGATGCTTCTCGTTCAGCTTGGCCAACAGATCGAGCTGCTCGCGCTGAGCTGCACGCGTCATGTGCGCGGGACCGCGAAGATTCAGGATCGGATCGCCGACCGGACGAAACAAAGTGCCTTCGTACGTCGAAGGCATAAACCCGCTCGACCAGTTCGGCTGCCCACTGATCGGGCCTCCGCGTTTGTCGAGAATCGTGACGTACGCGGGTAGGCTCTGATTCTCTGTTCCTAATCCATACACACACCACGAGCCCAACGACGGCCGGCCAATGAACGTCTTACCGGTGTTCATCGCAACCAAAGCCGATCCGTGCGCGTGGCTGTCCGTGTGGCACGAGTTGATGATCGCGAGTTTGTCCGCATGTTTGCGTACGTTGGGGAAGTAATCGGAGATCAGCAGCCCGCTCTCTCCACCCGGGCGAAACTTCCGCCAAGCAGGCGTCAAGAACCCAACTTTGCGACCTCCTGAGTTGATGTAGTCCTTGCCAGGCGGCAGCGGCTTACCTGCGTACCTTTCCAAAACCGGTTTGTGATCGAAAATATCAACCTGACTAGGCGCTCCGTTCATCATCAAGAAAATGCACGCCTTGGCTTTGGTCGGGAAGTGTGGCTGGCGCGGAGCAAGAGGCCCACGAGCAACCTCGCTGGTGGCGGCCACAGCTTGCTTGGTAAAGAAGCCCTCGCCATCAAGCAATGACGCGAGTGCCAAGCCTGCGAAGCCAGCTCCCATTTCCCAAACGAATTCGCGACGAGTTGTGCCGCAGGGGAAGAGTTCATTCGTTTTCATAGTCGGCCTGTACTTGGTCAATGCAGCCTCGTTTTGCCTCCTCCGACCCTGCGTCGGTGGAAGCAAGACTGGTCAGCTACAACTGTTGCACTGCATGAGAATTCTTCTATTTCTTCCGGCATCGGCTCGCCTTTGGCGAGCCGATGCCGGAAGAAATGGAGCAAGGGTTCGTGGCGATTCGAGGTAGCCAATCAGTCGCCGGTCCACCGACACTGGGTCGGTGGAGCCGCGATACGGCTGCAAGTTCACAACATTCGACACAGGGTCCGTGGTGAATTCAATCAACATAAATGAACTCGTTCGAGTTCAACAATACGTGGCACAGTGAAGCCAATGCCAGCAACTCTGGATCGACTCGTTTTTCGGGAACGTCCTTCACTGTCGTCGGCAATTTGTAGCGTTCGATCAAAACTCCCCACACCTGCCCCAACTCGAGTTTCTCAAGAGCCCGATCATAAACAAGAATCTCTGCGATATCTCCGTGCCAGTATTCGCCGTCGATGTTGCCTTGTTGGCCGATCACCCAAGGCGTTTCCAAGTTGCGTCCACCGAGTTGGCTGGGGCGAGATGCAACCTGTGTCGTGCTCTGATAGACGGCTGCGTCCTTTGGGCTGTTCACCGCTGTCAACAAGAATGGCTTCTGCCGATCGGCGACATTGCCAGCGACCAACACGTCACTGAACCGGACACGGTTCTCGCCGGTTAATCCCAGAAAGACCGACGTTGTGCTGTTTGAACTGTTCCAGTTCGAAATGATCTCGCGGTGACCAGCGGGACCACTGTCGGAAGCAACCGCGATCAACGTACAGTTTTCGTCGTTAAGCAGTTTGCCCTCGATGGACAAGAACCGGCGTTTGCCATCGAAATGAATCGTCGAGTGGCCGTTTATCTCTTTGCCCGTAAAACCAGGCTTTCGAGCAGTATCCTCTTGCGTGGCATGATGCCCGTTGCCCGACAGATCTTGCCAACGAGTAACGCCGCAGTTTGCATCAACCACCACGTTTGGGACGATCGCGCGTAGATGAAGCACGAGCCCATCGCGCACAGTTTTGGCTTCTGCTTGTTGCTCGTTCGTCTCGATGTCTTTGGTATGTAAGCGATTCGCGAATCGCTCAAGCTGGATGGCGAGATGGCTAGACGCAAGCTCGACTTCCTCACTCGTCGGCTTCCGGCCAAGAGCCAATTGCCAAGCAGATTCGATGCGTGCATGCTGATCCTCGCCACCGACTTCCATCGCTCGCCGCGCCAACGCCGTGCTGCGCTCGTGCGGAAAGTGGTTGTTCAACAACGCTAACGCCTGCGGTGCGACGGCGGTAACGTTGCGCTGAGCACACGACAACGTCGTGTCGGCGAAATCAAACGCCGTCATCATGGGTGGCAGCAGATGCCGCTTGGTGTAGATGTAAAGGCTGCGCCGTCGTTGCTCTTCGGCCGGCGACGCTGTCCATGCAGATGCTTTGCGTGACAAGCCTTCCAGCGCATCGGGCGTGATCGTCGGCCGGAAGCTCACTCCACCCAGCTTCGGATCAAGCTCTCCCGAAACTGCCAGCATCGCGTCGCGAAGCGATTCGGCATCCAAACGCCTTCGCTCGGACCGCCACCAGAATCGGTTGGTGTAGTCGCGTTCAGCATACTCCTCGTACTTGGGATGAAGGGACGACTGACGCCATGTGTTGGATTGCAGAATCAGGCGATGAAGATGTTTGATCTTCCAACCGCTCGCCACAAACTCGGCAGCCAGCCAATCGAGAAGTTCGCGATGGGTCGGCTCGTCGCCGCGGAAGCCAAAGTTGTTCGGTGATCGCACGAGCCCTTCGCCAAAATGATGCTGCCAAATGCGATTTACCATAACGCGAGCCGTCAACGGATTGTCGGGGCTGGCGATCCACTTGGCGAGTTGCCAGCGACGTTGCGTCGTCTTTGTTCCGTCAGGCGGAGGCTGAAACAGCTTGAACATGGCGGACACGGCTGATAAGGGACCGGGCTCGGCAACAGCTTGCGGCTGATGGCGATTGCCGTTCTTCAAGACGTGCAGCGGGCTAGGCGTCGGCCCACGGTCGGTCCAACCGAGCACATCGTCAAAACCAAGCTCTTCGGTTGTGGGTCCCCCAAGCAACTTGCTGTCGCGCGGTTCGATCGATCCAGCCCAGAAAGCAGACGCGATGCGATAATAATCGATCCGAGGAATCGGATCGAACTTGTGATCGTGACAGCGAGCACACTTGACCGTGAGTCCAAGGAACGCCGATGAAGTTGTGTGGACCAGGTCTTCCAACCGCTCGTACTTGTAATCCTGTCCGTCGTTCGGTTCGTCGTTCCAAGTTCCGAGCCGCAGGAAGCCGGTCGCGACAACGCTTTCCTTGGTGCGCCCCGGCAACTCGTCGCCCGCCAACTGCTCGATAACGAAACGATCGTACGGCATGTCCGAATTCAGAGCATTGACGACCCAATCTCGGTACTTCCAGGCGAACGGCTTTTCCTGATCGCGTTCGTAACCGCTTGTCTCGGCAAACCGTGCGACATCGAGCCAGTACCGCGCCCAACGCTCGCCATAATGCGGGGAATTCAGAAGCTCATCGATCAAGTGCCGCCACGCATCGGGCGATTCGTTCGCGGCGAACTTCTCGATCTCTTCAAAGGTCGGCGGCAACCCGACGAGATCATTGTAAAGCCGACGGACGAGCGTGCGTTTGTCAGCGATCGGAGCTGGATCGACTCCTTCTGCTTCGAGCCGAGTAAGGATAAACGCATCGATCGCGTTGGCGACGCGAGCTTTGTTCGCGACTTCTGGCACTTCCGGCCGCTGCACCCTCTGCAACGACCACCAATCGCGCCCGCCGCGCACATCGGTCGTCGCTTCGTAGAGATCGAGCGTCCGCCCCTCGGGCCAGTCAGCTCCCGATGCAATCCATTCGCGCAACACAGCGATCTCCGCGTCTGGCAGCTTCTGTGATTCATTCTGCTTCTCCGGTGGCATCTCGCCCGTTGCAACTCGTTGCAACAACTGGCTCTCATCCGTTTTCCCAGCCTGAATCGCAACGCCGCTCTCACCGCCGCGCAGTGCACTTTCGCGTGTGGTCAGATTCAAACCACCAGACGGTTCGCGTCCCTTGTGGCATTCGACGCAACGACGGACAAGAATCGAGGCGACATCTGAATCGAACTCGACAGCGTATGAGGCAGTCGGCAACAGTAAGACAGCGGCAAGAGTTAACATACGGATTGACGGGTACATGAGGTGTGGCCGAGCGTTGGCAGGTGTTGATCAACTCCGCTCAGTATAACCAAAGCTCGGCGAAAAAGTCGCCGAGCGAACACGATCATGGTAGCCATCACACTCCGTGTGATGAGAGCGGTGAGCGGGAGGGCCTTGACTTCCGTGAGAGTTTCCGCTCCGTAACCATCGTGCGCCACGCCGCTTTCCTCACGCGGAGCGTGAGGGCTACTTTAAAACGTCGCGATCGGATTCAGCGGCGAGCCAGTGCCGCCTTCGACGGGGATCGGCGAGGCGGTAATAAGGAACTCCCACCGCTTGTACCTTGCACAAGCCTTGCCGATGTCTTCGAGGTCGCAGTTGTCAAAGATGTGGACGCCCATCGCGTTCAAAGTCAGTAAGTGGATCGGATGCGAGACGCCGGGGATCCCGGATGGCATCACGTCCATCGCAGCATCGCTTCCAACCATCGCAACGTCTCGCTCGCGCAGCCACTTCGCGCAGGAAGCATGCAAGCCGGCTGCGCCACGCTCTTGGACACTCCACGGGCCAATCACGGCACGACAAGCCCACCGGCCGGTGCGGAAGAAGACGACGTCGCCACTGGAAACTTTTACACCGGCGCGGTTCTCCCAAGCCGTCAGCTCTTCGGGATAGATCGCATCGCCAGGTTCGAGATACTTCACGCCGCGAAGTGCCGGGATGTCGATCAGGATGCCGCGTGTGAAGATGCCTTGCTTGATGTTGTGAATGCTGAGCTTCTTCGTGCCCTGCTTGGAGATTTCCTTCACCGAGTAGCCGTTGAACATCTTGCCTTTGTGTAGCAGATGGCACAGCGAATCCATGTGCGTGTGGGCAAAGCCGTGGTACGAGACGCTGAAGTTATCGACTGCCCACTGGTTACCGGGCTCGTTGCCTGTCTTCAGCATGGTCTGAGCAAACGGATCAGGATTGTCGGCCGCCTTAATCTCTTCCGCATTGCGGGCTAAAGAAACCGAGACTCCTTCTTTCACGAGCATCGCCCCTTGCTTGCGCTTGGCTGGCGTGATGAGGTTCAACGCCCCAAGCTGATCGTCTTTGCCCCAGCGTCCCCAGTTCGAGACTTCCTTGAATAGCTTATCGACATCAGCGGCTGTCATTTTGCGGGATGACTGAGCTTGTACGTCGGCCGCTTGACCGATCAGGACGACTACGGACAGCATGCAGAGTAATAGTGCAAAGCGTGTCATGGCATAACTCATTGAAATGGGAGTGGGTTCGGGTTTCGGCTCAAGTCTAAACAGTTCATCACGCGCGAACAACTTACTCGAAGTGTGAAGCAGGGCTCGCCCTGCGAATTGAAGTTGCAATCGGCCCTCCGTTGTGCCAGCCTAATAGTCTCAAAAGCAATCTGCAGGAGCCTTGATGGTGATGCCGCGAAGGACATTTCTCGGAACGTTGGCTGGCGGAACGGCTGCACTCGCGATTGCCCCACATTTACGGCGGGCTTCGGCGGCTGATGAAAATGCGGGCGTCTCGATCCAGTCGATCCGTGACGGCGAGGGAATCGTTCAGTATGTCGTACGCATCGCCGGGAGCTTCGACGAGAGGCTCTACAAACAGATCCTCGGTGCGGCAAACGAGTTCAAGGAGGGGGACGAGATCGTAGGCGTTGCGGCCGCCGATGGAGCTTCTCGCCAGAACGGTCGTATCCTGCTCAGTAACACCCTGCTACGCGACATCGATTCGCATCCGATGATCCGCGATACTCTTTCGGATCTATTGCGACGAAGCGTCAGCGACGAACCGCCTCGCGATGCATCCGCCATGACGTTCGACGACTTGAAGCGGTTTCTGCTCCGTCGCGATGAAGCAGCCATCAAAGCGATCATGCCTGGTTTGTCGAGCGAGGTCATTGGCTGCGTCGTAAAGCTGATGAGTAACCAGGAGTTGATTGCGGTTGGCCGGAAGGTCTTTAATCCGTTACCGGGCAGCCAGATCGGGGCTGAGGGTTATCTCGGGGCGAGGATTCAGCCGAATTCGCCGACCGACAACGTTGACGACATCCGCTGGCAGGTTTTCGCCGGATGGGCATTCGCGGTTGGCGATGTCGTTCTTGGTAACAATCCCGTGTCGAGCAATCCCGAATCTGTTGTGGCGACCGAAAACACTTTGAAGGATCTGCTGGTAACGTTCGGCATTGATGACGTCATGCCACACTGCGTGTTGTCGCACATCGATGTTCAAGCCGAAGTCGAACAACAACAACCCGACAGTACTGCTCTGTGGTTTCAGAGCATTGCGGGCAGCGACGATGCGAATCGCACGTTCGACATCAGCACCGAGAAGATGTTGGCATATGCGGCTTCAAGGACAGGGCAGTTTGGTCTGTACTTCGAAACCGGTCAGGGAGCGGACTTTACGAACGGTCACGGTCACGGCTTTGACATGGTGCTGCACGAGTCGCGTAAGTACGGCTTCGCTCGCGCGTTCACACAGCAAGTCGCTCTTGCCCAGAAGCGAGTCGGCAGCGGATTCGACCCGTGGGTGCATCTCAACGACGTAGCCGGCTTCATCGGGCCGGAAGTCTTTCGCACGCGAGAACAACTCGTGCGGTGCTGTTTGGAAGACATCGTGATGGGCAAGCTGCATGGTCTGTGCATCGGGCTCGACGTTTGCTCGACGCTGCACATGGACGTATCGCTCGACGATCTCGATTGGTGTTTGGATCAGATCATGCCGGCCAATCCTGCTTACCTGATGGCATTGCCGACGAAGATCGATCCGATGCTCGGTTATCTAACGACGGGCTATCAAGATCACGTGCGGCTCCGCGAGAAGTTCGGATATAAGGTAAACGATCGGATGTGGCAGTTCTTCAAGGAACTCGAAGTCATCGATGAACGCGGACGCCCTACCGAACACTTTGGCGATCCACTGTGGGTTTATCTGAAGTATCAACGGCGGAAAGGCGACACACGGAGCGATGAGGAAATCCGTGCCGCTGGACAATCGCAAATCGCAGCGATCCGAGATCGCGGCGTTTTCGTTACCGATGGATACGGCGAGCGACCTTGGGATTTGAAGCCGCAACTCGACAAAGACATTCGCCGCATCTATGTCGATGCGAAGGAGTGCATCTGGGCGGAACTACCACCTGTATTCATCAGCCAAGTTCGCAATGCTCTGCATCTAGAAACGCAATCGATCGATCGCACGGACTACATCTTGCATCCCCAGTCTGGCGAGTTGCTAACCGGGACGGCACTGGAAGCGATCCGCGCGCTGCGTCTCAAGCACAGCGGACGTTTTAACACGCAGATCATTGTGTCGGACGGCTTGAATGCGCTGTCGATTACCGACGAGGGCCATCTCGCTCCGTTCCTGAAGCAACTTCGACAACAACTTGGCAACACCGACTACAAGCCTTCGCCTGATAACATCGTCGTTACATCAGGCCGTGTCCGAGCGGGCTATCGCATCGGCGAAGCTCTTTATCGCAACCTGGACGGGAAGCGCACTATTTTGCATATCATCGGCGAGCGTCCCGGCACGGGACACCACACGTTCTCTGTCTACATCACCGCGCCAAAGGGCTCCGTTTGGGGACAGAACGGCAAAGTTGATCATAATATCACGAAGGTGGTATCCGGGATTGCGAGCACGGCTCTTAAGCCGCATCTCGGAGCCGATGAGACTGTTCGCGTGTTGCAATCGATGAGTTCGTGACGCAAATACCAACTAAGTTATGTCTTCCGCTCATGCTCGGCGCGGGTCTCCGACCCCGTCGCAAGCCAGACCGAAGGTCTCCCGGCGCGTCAGTACGTGGTCAGAGAGCCGCGCACAGCAGTGTAGGCCTGGCCTGGTAGGAATGTCGGAAGCTGCGAAACTGGGGGCATATGTATTGAAAGACTGTTGCGCAACTTCGTATTTACTTGGTCGTCAAAAACCCAAGTGCGAAGGAGCGCAACAGTGGCTATATCATGGTTCGAAGAGGCTAAGAAATTCAAGTCGCCTGTACGCGTTGTGACCGCGATTCTGCTGAGAAGTCGTGAAACGCAACTTGCTGAGAATCGCCGGCTCCGAGAGGAACTGAAACAACTCAACGAACAACGCGAGCGAGATGCCCAACAAGCCAAACGACAGCTGCAAAGAATGGAAGAACTCCAACGGCAGTGTGCCGAGCTGGAGCGACAACGCGATCAGGCGTTGCAATCGGTGAACCTCCCCGAAGATCCTCCCGTCGCCACACATGGCTTTAGAGCACGCTTGATCTCACTGGCCGTGAACCTAGCCAAGTCCGTCGGCTTTCGGGGAGCCGTGCGGGTGTTGGAGTTGTTTTTCAAGTGGCTCGGTGTGGATCACAAAATACCCACGCGAACGACCATCCGCAGTTGGCTCCAGCGGCTGGGCATCGCCGAACTGAAGCAACCGCTGCAGCCGCACGAAGACCTGGTCGTGATGCTGGATCACTCCAATCAGATCGGCACCGAGAAGGTGCTTGTGGCGTTGGCCGTGAATGCTTCTGAGCTGCCTGAGCCGGGAACCGCGTTGACGCACGAACAGGTTCGCGTGTTGGAAGTCAAACCGGGCAGCTCCTGGAAAACCGAAGATATGGAGCAAGCCTATCAAGAGCTCGCCGAGCAACATGGCGTGCCTCGTGCGACGCTGACCGATGGCGCGGTGGAGCTTTGCGAAGGTGCGAAATGCTTGGAAACGCAACGCGCCGACACCATCCGGCTGCGTGACTTCAAACATGATGCGGCGAACGTCATGAAGTCGCTCATCGGCAACGACGAACGTTTCCAGGAAGTCAACAGCCAGGTTGGCACAACGCGATCGGCGATCCAACAAACCGAACTGGCTCATCTGACTCCGCCGAGTGCGAAGCCGAAAGCTCGCTTCATGAACCTCGCCGCGACGATTCGCTGGATGACGCTGATCGTGTGGCTGTGGAAGCATCCCGATGCCAAGGCTCGCGAAGGCATCAGCGACGAGCGGATGCAAGCGAAGCTCGGTTGGGTCCAGCAGTATGCCGACGACATTGCCGTTTGGCAGGAATGCCAGGAGGTGGTTTCGGCGTCGCTGACATTCATCAACGAGCAGTATCTTTTTCGAGGTGCGTCGGCAGCCCTTCGCACCGTGATCGGCGACTCGCTGAAGCACGACAAGAGCAAGGAGCTTGCCAAGCGTTTGATCGACTTTGTGCATGACTCGGAACAACAACTTCGCGAAGGCGAAAGGCTGCCGATGAGTACGGAGATTCTGGAATCGTCATTTGGCTTGTACAAGCAACTCGAGCGTCAACACAGCAAGAGTGGCTTCACCAGTCTGTTAGCCTG